>JALZOE010000029.1 GCA_030857325.1 Acidobacteriota bacterium | reverse complement strand
CTATTAGAGCGCCTAAGCGCGAACAATTAATGTTTACCAAACGTCGCGCACAAATAAACGCGGTTTACGTCGCTCTCAAGCGCCGTTTGCGGGCAGGATGCCCGCGCTCCGACTAAAAATATTTACTTTGTTTTAGTGTTGATTAGCGTGTATTTGTGAATCTTAAATTTTTATGAACGAACGATACAGCCGACAAATTTTATTTCGCGAAATCGGCGTCGAAGGTCAGGCGAAACTTTTAAATTCCAGAGTTTTGCTCGTCGGCTGCGGTGCGCTCGGCGCTTCGCACGCCGAGATGCTGGCGCGCGCGGGCGTCGGAAATATTCGCATCGTTGACCGCGATTTTGTTGAATTTACCAATTTGCAACGTCAGACTTTATTCGGCGAAACCGACGCAAAAGAACGTCTGCCGAAAGCGATTGCGGCGCGCCAAAGGCTTGCCGAAGTTAATTCCGGCATCGAAATCGAAGCGATTGTCGCCGATGTCAATCGCTCGAACGTCGAAGATTTTATCAAAGACTGCGATTTGATTTTAGACGGAACGGACAATTTTCAGACTCGTTATTTAGTCAACGACGCCTGCGTAAAACATTCTAAAACGTGGATTTACGGCGCGGCAGTTGCCGGTTACGGCGCGACGATGACGATTATTCCAAAGGAAACGCCGTGTCTGCGCTGTATTTTTGAGGAAATGCCGGACGCGGGCAGCGCGCCGACGTGCGACACGGCGGGCGTGATTATGCCGATTATTTCTACGGTTTCTTCAATTCAAATTGCCGAAGCGCTGAAGATTTTAACGGGAAATTTCGACAAACTGCACCAAAGTTTAATGCAAATCGACGTTTGGCAAAACGATTGGCGCAAAATCAAATTATCGAAACCGAATCCCGACTGCGAAACGTGCAGTAAAAGAAATTTCGCGCTGCTCGAAGCGGGCGAACACGAACAGTTTACGACACTGTGCGGGCGCGACGCCGTGCAGATTCTGCCGCCGCGTCCGGCGCAAATCGATTTGGCTGAACTTGCCGGAAGATTAAAAAACGTCGGCGACGTAAAACACAACGAATATCTGATTCGGCTCGCCGTTGACGGATACGAATTAACGATTTTTCGCGACGCCCGCACAATCGTTCGCGGAACCGGCGACGCGGCAAAGGCGCGTTCGATTTATGCAAGATACGTCGGAAGCTAGAATTTCACAAATCCTTAAAAAATCGTTTCAGAAAAGGCGAATAGGACGCGGACAAACGCGGATTCGGCAGATTTGCACGGATTTTTTAAATCATATCCGCTTCAATCCGCTTAATCGGCGTCTCTCCGCGTCCTACATTTGCCGGAATTTTCTATTGAGAACGAAAAATTTAAAGATTTCTATTTTCCATTTTAGTTATTGCTTTCAAAAACTTTCGGCTCGACCAGAATCGTCTTGAAACTCGCCAGGCTGACAAGTCCCGGTGCCGCGCCTTTCGGTTTGTTGATAAATTTTTTCTGCGTGTAATGGACGGCGACTTTCGACTGCGTTTTCGCCCGACTGAAAAAGGCGGCGATTTGCGCGGCTTCAAGCAAAGTCTTTTGGGGAATTTCCTGCCGGTTCGGATTTCTGACGACGACGTGCGAACCCGTGTAATCCGCCGCGTGAAGCCATAAATCGAGCGATTTGGCAACGCGAAACGTTAGAAAGTCGTTGTCTTTTGCCGCTTTTCCGACCAGAATTTCAAAGCCGTCCGAAGAATTGTAACGCCGCGCGCCGGTAAAACTTTCGGCTTGTTTATCTTTCAGTTTGACGTGGAACTTTTCGGGTTTTTCGTCGAGAAATTCGGCGACGATTGTTTCGTCCCTTTCCGCAACGGCTTGTTCCAGACGTTCTTTCTGCAAATTCAGATTGGCGACTTCCGCTTCGGATGCGCTTAATCTTTTAGAGATTTCTTCGAGCGCATTGCGCGCCTTTGTGTAGCGTTTGAAAAACTTTTCCGCCGCCTGCGAAAGCGGCAGATTTTCATCGACTTCGATTTGAACGGTCGGCGTCGTTTCATCGTAATAATCGACAACGAAAACTTTTCCGCCTATCCGTTTCGCCGTCGCCAGATTAGCTAAAATCAAATCGCCCAGTCGTTTCCAGCTTTGCGCGTCGCCGTGATTTGCCAAATCTGACTTGAGCTTTTTGATTAGTTTTTCGCGCTTTGAAATTTCCTGCTTCAGTTTAGCCTGCGCCGCCTGCGCTTTGACGCGGAAAGCTCTTTCGATTTCCTTTTCCAGAGCGTCGGCGTCAATCGCTTCGGACAAAGTTTTATAATCGCCCTGCGGAAAAATCTCCCGTTCTCCGTGTCTGGCGTTCTGAGCGTCCGATTTCGGCGCAGCGTATTTAGCGGCTATTTCCTGCCCGTCGCCGAATGTTTCGCGCGCGGCATCGAGAATAAAATCGTTTTTATCTAGCAGAAAAAGATTCGCCGAACGACCCGTCAATTGAGCGACGAGCGTGTAATTTTCCGTTTGACCGAGTTCGTTGCGGGCATTTAGACGAAAAAGCAGGATTCTTTCATTTTCGATTTTTTCAATGTCTTCTAAGACCGAGTTTGCAAGTCTTTTCCGCAAAAACATTGCGAATGAAGTCGGGTTGGCGGATTGTTTTTCCAAATCGCGCAGGCGGCGCGTTATCAAATAAATTCCGGGCGCGGACGGTTTGACGCTGACGAAAAGATAGCTCGAATCGGGCAGGCGAAAATCGATTGCGAAGCGCAGGCGCGAGAGCGTAAAAATTTTGCCGAACTTCTGTCCGGTCAAACGGGACGCGAGTTCGGCACGCATTTTTTCTAAAGTTTTTTCGTTCACTCGGTAAGTTCAAAGTTCAATGTTCAAGATTCAATGTTGGAATCGGCATTTGACTTTGAACATTGAACTTTGAACTTTTTAATTTTCCTTAACCACGACCGTTCCCGAAACCAAATCGTGAACGGCGCGTTTTTCATCGTTAAAAAACAGCGGCAGAAATCCGATGCCGCCGAGTGCCAGCGATAAAATATAAACGGCGGAACTGACCGCCGCCTGGTGCAGTGTCGGGTAATTTTCGCCGTTCATATCAATCACTTCCAATGAAAAAAGACGCATTCCGAAGGTTCTGCCGTAAAAGCCGATGGTCGTCGTCAGGTAGATAAACATTACGACCGAACAAGTCGCCAGAAAAGCAAGAAGTCCGGTAAATGTAAACCAATCGCCGCCGGTCAGCATAAAAGGCGACAGCAGAAGCAAACTTAAAAATCCGCCGATAATCAAATCGAAAAGCCCAGCGTTAAAGCGCATTGCAAACGGCGCGGTGTCCTCAAATTCTTCGTTAGTTTCTTCGGCCGCGACAATTTCTTCTTCGCGTTCGAGCGGCTTGATTTCAACTTTTTTCTTTTCTTCGATTTTGATTTCAGTCGGCAAAAAACTAGCCGGAACTTTGATAAAATTCGTTGAAATTTTTGCGGGCAGCGCTAAGGACGGCAGTTTGTTCGTATCTAAATCTCCGCTTTCGATTACAATCGGCGCGGCGAGTTTCGGTTTGTCCGCAATAATTACAGGCGGCGCGTTCGGTTCAGGCGCTTTGGTTTCGACTTCGACTTGTTTGGAAGCAATATAAAAAGGAAAATTTTTGTTTGCCGGGCGCGGCGCGGAACTAATCGGCTCGAATTGCGCTTCTTTTTCGACGAGTTCTTCGACGAGAAATTTTTGACGAGATTTTTCGATGCGTTCGAGAGCGCTGCTCAAAGTCGGATTTTTCAGACGCGCGGGCTTTTTTTCTTCGACGATTTCGACCTTCAGCGCGTTTGCTCCGCTCGTCGCGAGCTTAGCTCTCTGCGGCACGGCGGCGGATTTTTGCGACGGCTGATTTTCGCGGTCGCCGCGCTGACGGACGGCGTTCTGCAATTGCAGCCGCCATTCGGGAATCGACGATTTTTTGCTGTGAAATTCAATCAACGTCGGACTTGTCGGCTTACAGTCGAGTTCCGAAGTGTTCTGTATCGCCGGCGCTTCGACAACACTTTTTGCCGAAACGACGGCGGGCGGCGGATTTGTTTCTTCCTTTATTGCGACCGGCGGTAAATCCAAGCTGTCCGACACCGGAGAGATTTCCTTTTTTTTAATCTTCTCGTTTTTCAGGGATTTGCAAACCGAGATTTTCGACAAAAGCTCGGCTCTGACCGAATCATTCATCATTGCGCCGCAACTCGGACAAATCGACAAATTAAACTCGTTGTTTCTATTGCAAACGGGACAATTCATAATTTTGAAAGAATCGACAAAAAAATTGTAGGATTAGGGAAAATTGCGAAATGCTTTAAACTGTGCAGATGTTATCAGAACTTACTTTAACTCGTCAATAGTAAATGACAGCGAAATAAGAGATTTTTAAATTTTAGATTTTGGATTTTGGATTTTATGAATAATAAAATCTCAAAATATCAACTCTAAAAATGAATTAAAAATCCAAAATCCAAAATCTAAAATCAAATCGGTTGTCTGCCCGCAAATCCGGCTTCAATATCGTGCCACCACTCGATTCGGTCGCCTTCGCCCAATTGCCAGCACAACAAAACGACGCGACCGTCTCTTAAAGACGGAAAATCAATCAAACCGCGCGCGTAATCTTTAAGTTGAATGCCCGATTCGTGCAGTTCGGTGGTTATTTTCCCGACTTCGTAAAGCGATTTAACATAAATCGAGCCGCTCTCCATTCCGCCTCCGCCGTGCGCGGCGGAAGTCGCCGCCGCCTTGACCGTTTCGCGAAAAGAAGCGAGAAGCCCGTAATGGGCTTTGATATTTTCGAGCTGTAAACGCACCGCGGGCAGCTGCGCGTTGGCTTCGTCGATGGTAAAAAGTTTCATCTCTCGTCTCTGACGCGCACCAAATCCGAAAAATTTTCTTCCGCTTCGTCTTCCGTATAGCTCGACTCGAAACGAATTTTATCTGGAACTTGAGAAAAATTTCCGCCGTCGCCATTGCGGTGCAGCATAGCGGTCGGCAATTCTTCGGGCGGAACGAACGACGGAATATCGTAGCTTTCGCCCTGTGAAATATCTTTGCGGACAAGCTCGGCGATGTCGCCCAAATCGATGAAAAAATCGGCAACGTCAATCAGACGCGGCGCGGTGTTCGACCGAAAACCGGCGACTTCGACGCGGCAGCCTTTGTAAGCGACCGCATTCAGAGCGTAAACGAAATCTTCGTCGCCTGAAACCAGAACCGCCGTATCGTATCTGCCCGCTAAACTTAACATATCAACCGCGATTTCCACATCGAGATTCGCTTTGCGCGTTCCGTCGTAAAACGTTTTAAGCTCCTTTTGAATAACCCGGAATCCGTTGCGCCGCATCCACAGCAGAAAACCCTGCTGACGTTCCGCGCCCGCATCGACGCCGGTGTAGAAAAAAGCGCGCAGCAGCCTGCCGTCGCCCAAAAGAACGCGCAGTAATTTGTTGTAATCGATGTCGATGTTGTGAAAACGAGCGGCGTGAAAAAGATTGTTTCCGTCAATAAAGACCGCTACGCGCCCGCGATGCCCGAATCGCCAGGACGAGTTGGTCGCCATATCAAACTGCATTTGTTAAACCTTCTGTATTAAAAAAATTCTGGAGATAAACAACACGGCAGTCGGCGTCGGCGAAAAACGAAATAAAAAATATTGTTCGGTTAAAGACTGAAAAATTCTGAAAATTTTACCGAAAATCGATGTATAATTTTCAATCGATACACGATTTAAAGTTGTCGAAATCAGTGTTTCCGCAAAATGAATATAAAAAACTTCGGTTAAAAATATTTTCGTTTTTCTAAATAAGGACGATTGCCGTTTAATAATTATAATAAATAACTTCGAGTGCGCCTTTTCGCCTGTAAATTCAGTCGAGCGAAACACATATAAAGGATACTAGCATTTTGCCGTATAATCAAAATTTATGAAAAAAAAGATGGAAGAAATCGTTTCCGAAGACTGGCTCAAGGATTTGCCGCTTCAAACGGAAAATCCGGCGTTTGCGCCCGACGAAATGATTAATTGCGAGCAATGCAGGCGGGCGAATCCGCCGACGCGCTCGAAATGCCTTTACTGCGGCGCTCAAATGGAATTTTCAGAAAGACAGAGCCGATTTCTCAAACCGAATCTGCGGCAAATGGAGACGTGGGAAAAAGGATTTAATCTGATTTTCGTCGGCGATTCAGAAATTCTCGATTCATCGAAATTTGAAGAAGCCGCTTTGTTATTAAAAACGGAAAAAGATTTTCTGCCGCAAATCGTCGAAGCGAAAAAGCCTTTGCCGGTGGCGCGGGTCGAAACTGAAAAAGAAGCCGAAATCGTTCAAAATCGCCTGCTCGAACTCGGCGTCGAAACGAAAATTATTCGCGATGAAGATTTGAAAATCGAAAAACCGGCGCGGCGTCTGCGCGCGATGGATTTTTGGGAAGACAAGCTCGTTTTGATACTTTTTAACGTTGACGAAATTCGCGAAATCGATTGGCTGGACGTTAATTTGATTGTAACGGGCGCGATTTTCGAGCGCAAAGTCGAGACGACCGAGACGCGGCGTAAAAAAGGCGAAAGCAAACTTCTCGAAGCGAGCGAAACGGCTTCGGACGAACTTTTAATCGACGTTTACAGCCGACAGGACGAAATCGGCTGTCGAATCGAGCGGAAAGGCTTCGATTTTTTCTGTCTCGGCGCGGAAAAAAGTTTGCTTGCCGCCGAAAACATTCGCAGGCTTGTCGGAACGCTCGCCGAAAAAGCGCCGAACGCGAAAGTTGTCGAAGATTATTTACAGATTCGCGGCAGCCTCGCAAACGTCTGGCAAGTCGAGGAAAAAACCGATTCGCAGGGCTTAAAGCGCGAGAGCTTCGGCAGCTTCAATCTCGGAAATATCACAACCGTCAGCAATTCGGCTCAGTTTACAAAATACTCGCGTCTTCGTCGGCAACTTTTATGAAGAAATTCAAAGTTCAAAATTCAGAGAGTAAGTCGGCGGTCGGCGGTCGGCGGTCGGCGGTCGGAAAATCAAAGTTGGAAAACCGAAGAGAGAAAAATGAAAACCGAATACTGAAGACCAAAGACCAAAGACCTAAATCTGAAGACCGAAGACCGAACTTGCCGCTGATTTTCGGTGTGCTGCCCGTTTTAGAAGCCCTGCGCGCAGAAAATCGGCGCATCGAAAAGATTTTGATTGCCGACGGCGCGCACGAAAAACGTCTGCACGAGATTCTGACTCTGGCGCGGCAGAACGGCGTGCAGTTTCAAAAAGTTCCGCGCTCTGATTTGTCGAAATTTGTCGAGGAGGGCGCGAATCATCAAGGCATAATAGCTTTTACGGCGGCGGCTGATTATGTCGATGCAGGGCAATTGCTGGAAGAAATCACGACTAAGGAAAATTCTCTGTCGGTTATTCTCGACGGCGTTGAAGACCCGCGCAATCTAGGCGCTATTTTGCGAACCGTCGAATGCGCCGCCGCCGTCGGCGTTTTTATTCCCGAACGCCGCGCCGTCGGCTTGACCGAAACCGTGGCGAAATCTTCGGCGGGTGCGACCGAATATGTTAAAGTGGCGAAAGTCGCCAACATCAACCGCTTAATTGAAGAGTTAAAAGAAAATAACGTGTGGATTGTCGGCACGAGCGCGACAGCGGAAATGAATTACACCGATTGGGATTGGTCGCGTTCTTCGGCTTTAGTTTTGGGCGGTGAAGGAAAAGGACTGCATCGTTTGACGGCGGAAAAATGCGACGTTCTGGTAAAAATTCCGCTGCTCGGCAAAATCGAATCGCTGAACGTTTCAGTCGCCTGCGGCGTAATACTTTTTGAAGCAGTCAGACAGCGCAATCAAAGTTCAAAGTTCAAAGTCAGAACCGAACAATTAACTTTGAACCTTGAACTTTGAACCTTGAACTGAAAAACTTATGTATTGCCAAAAATGCGGAACACAAAATCCCGGTAACGGAAGATTCTGCCGCGCCTGCGGAACGAATTTGGGCAATGCTTCTTCCGCCGCCGGAAATTTTATACAGCCTGTTCAGCCGATTCAATCGATGCAGCCCGCGCTCTTTGTCGAAACCGGCGAACGTGTTAAATCGAACGACCCGGACGAGCTTTGGTCGAGCGGTATTCAAAATGTAATTATGGGCGTCGGCTTTCTGGTTGTGGCGGTTATTTTGCTGACGACGAATGTCGCGGGCGGGCGTTTTTGGTGGTGGACAATGCTTTTTCCGGCTTTCCCACAGCTCGGCAATGGAATTTCTCAAATGTCGAAATCCAAACGAATCGCTAAACGAAATCTCGGCTTGCAAAATCAAATACCGAATTTTCAAAGCGCGCAAAATCTGCCGCCCACGCCGGAAAATTTACTTTATATCGAGCAGATGGTTAAAGCCGGAAGAAAAATCGAAGCCGTTAAAGTTTACCGCGAAACCTTCGGCGGCGGTTTAAAGGAAGCAAAAGACGCGGTTGAAAAAATTTCCGTTGGAGAAGCGTCGTTAAATTTCCAATCGCCGGACGAATACGTCAAACCGCGAAAATCAATTTACGATACGGGCGAACTCGCCGCGCCGCCGAGCGTAATCGAAGGCACGACGCGCCATCTGGAAATCAACAACGAAGGCGAAACGATGACTTTGCCGAAGAAATAAATTAGTGGTAAACGGTAAACGACAAGTTTTTCCAGTTCAACCTAAAATAAAACTCAACCCTGCCTTTCACTTAACAATTTATCGCTAATCTTCACTTTCTTGCAGAAACTCTTGCGCTTCCCACGTTTCCGTTGACATCGAAAACGCGCAAAGTAATCGTATATCCACCCGCAGTTTTGAGCGGGATTTCCAGCGTATAGCGTTCGTTTCGGCTGTCGGAAATTCCGTCGTCGGCATAAACCGTTTCCCAATCGCCGCCGTTGACGCTGTATTCGGCGCTCGTCAGAAAACTCGCCGCGTCGGTCGCTTCAAATGAAACACGCGCCGTATCGCCCGTTATCTGCGGCGCGCCCAAAACGGAAACGGTCGGCGGCGAGTTGTCAATATCGACCGGCTCGCTTAATCTTTCGCCCGAAAGACTCAGATTGATTGGGTTTGAAGGCGAATCTTTCGCCACGATTCGGAAAATGTAACGCCCGTCGCTTAAAGCCGAGCCGTCAATCGTAAAAAAATTATCGCGCAGATTTCGGCGCAGAGGTTTGAAATCGGTTTCGCTCGTCTGCCGGTAATAAACGTCGTATTCGAGCCGGTCGCCGTTGCGGTCTTCGGCTGTCCATTGAAGCGCGCGCGCGCCGCGTTGATATGCGCGGCGCGGCGGAATAACAACGTTCGGAAAACCGAAAAGAATCGGGTCGAGTCCCGAATTTTCGACGTTCGGGTCAATCTGAATCGGCGGATTCGAGAGCAGTCCGATGTTGGTCGGCAAAATCTGAATCGAGAGAACTTCCGGCGCGATGTTGCGTCCGAGATAGGAAACGCTGACTTCGTTAAGACCGGCAATGCCCGCCTGATTTTTCAAAATCGCCCGCCATTGCAGAAAAGTCGCTTTCGGACTTGTAACCTGCGCGCCGTTCTTGTCGGTGTAAGCCGCGCTCCAATCGCTCCACGTCTCGTTCGGCTTTTCGGTGTTTCCGCTTCTGGTTTGCAGCGAAACATTACCGCCCGAACGCCACCAAATTCTTCCCCACGTCGATGCGACTTTAGCATCTAAAACAGTCGATTCGTAGCTTCCTTCGCTTTCGGTTTCCGCGCCGAAACGATAAAGTTTCCCCTGATTGCTCGAAGTTGCCAGAACCCGGTTTCCCTGATTCAGAAGCGTCGAGATTTGTCCTTCGTCAGATTGCAGAAGCAGCGTTTCGCGCCCGTCGTTCGTAACCGAATAAACTCTGCCTTTGTCGGAAGTTCCGAGCAGAACGCCGTTGCCATTCGGATTGGCGGCGATTGAAAACGCCGTAACGCCGGAAGAATTCCAGATAACGTCGCTTCCGCCGCCGGGCAAAATACGATAAACCGCCGATTTCGCGGTCGTCAAATCGTAACGGCTTTTCGGCGGCGGCTCTGTTGCAGGCGTCTCGACTGAAGTAACCACCGCCGTAACGGTCGCGCCGTCGGCGGTCGTTCCGGTAATCGTTCCCGCCGTATTGGATTTTGACGCGGACGCCGAATCGCTCAAAGCCAGCGCGTAAATCGAGCCGTCCGCGCCGACGGCGATGTCGTGAATTTCTCTTAACGGCGAATCGAGCAGCGCAAACGGCTTTCCGTCAGGCGCGAATCGCAAAACCAAACCGCTGGAATCGGTTCCGGCGTAAAGATTTCCCTGTCTGTCCGTGTCGAGCGAAATTATATGCGTTTCGCTCGTGTCGAACAGCAGAGACGTTTCCGGTTTGGCGTTCGCCGTTCGGACTTTGTAAATTCTGCCGTTTTCGCCCGTGCCGACCGCTACGCTTCCGTCGTTTAAAACTGCCAGAGACCAGATATATTTCTCTTTCGGCTCGAAGAAAATTTCCGCGTTTCCGGTCGAAGAAATCCGGTAAACTTTCCCGTCCGGCGACGTTCCGGCGTAAAGCTCGCCTGATTTTCCGACTGCCAGTGCCGAAACATTTAATTCATTGGTATCGGCGAAAAGCGCGCCTTTGCTGCTCGCATCGACTTTATAGATTTTGCCGTCGCTTCCCGTTCCGAGAAAAACATTTCCGGCGGCGTCCGCCGCGCTCGACCAAACGTAAGACTGCCCGGTGTTGAAAACTGGCGTCAGACGCGGCGCAAGCGTTATCGCGCCGGTTTCCGTTACCGAAACGCCTTTCGCTTCGCCTTTCAAAACTTCGGCGCGGCGGTCGATTGTCCAGATTCGCGGCTCGACGGCAAGCGTCGTCAAAGCAAGAATTAAAACGAAAAGAACACTGCCGATAAATGATTTCTTCATTAAATTTGGGTATAAATACAAAAATAAAACACAGATATTTGATAATTACCTGTGTTTAGTATGCAAAGGAGAGGCGATTGGTTCGATTGATTTTTAAATGTTTTCCGCCGAGTTAAATTTTTGAGCGTCGCCGGATTTATTATTCGCCGACGATTTTTTCGACCGATTCCTTCATTGAATTGATGATTTTCGGTCCGCCGCCGGTAAAAACGCCGGTCAATTTACCTTCGCGGTTAATCAAAATAGTTTGCGGAACGCCAGCCATTCGACTGACTTTTACAAATTCCTCGAACAATTTTTCGTCGGCATAGCCGAGCTGGTAATTTAACTTTTTCTTTTCGGCAAAGGTTTTTATATTTTCGGCGGGTTCTTCCTCGCCCTCGTCATTACCGACATTTAACCCGACAATTTGAAAATCTTTATCCTTAAATTTGTTCTGCATCTCGATTAAATGCGGCATTTCCGCGATACACGGCGCGCACCAAATCCCCCAGAGATTGACCAGCACGACTTTTCCCTTTTTATCTTCGAGCTTAAAGGTGTTTCCTTCCAAATCCTTGATGTCCGCCTGCATAATGCCGCTCGGCGCGGGCGGATAATTATTGTTTTTCGCGGCGGAATCTTCGGCAGCATTCGTGTTTGCGGCGGCGCTTCCAGCCGCGTCTTTCGACGGACTCGTCGTGCTTGTGCAGCTTGTAAAACCGGACATCACAATGCTCAAAACAGCAAAAACAATAACAATCTTAAATAAATTTCTCATCAAAACCTCTTTTAATAAATCTCCGGCGGATGCCCGAACAAAAGCGCGTTTAACTCAATAAAATAAACATTAACATTAAAGCCGCGCGTTTTAAAATCTCGACTATTCTCGGATGCGAAAAACCGGCTCGAAGGTTTTAATTTGTCAGAATTTTTATCGGAAACAATTTTCGCGCAGTAGAAAAATCAAAAAGCGCGAGCTAACACTCACGCTTTTCAATTAAAAATGTCGCAACGAATTAAAAATTCCGATTCGGCTCGAAACTGTATAAAATCGTGTGCAAATCACCTTTTACGCCGACATCTTCGATGTTTTTGACATCGGGCGAAAGCGACGTTGCCAGCATCGTCGAAACGTAGCCGTTTTTCATACCGTTGCGGGCGGCGGGAACGAACAGGCGTCTGCCCCAGAGTTTTATATCTTCGCCATTGGCGGTTTTGCCCGCGCCCTCGAATTTCACTTCATACGCGCGCCAGCCGTTATTGACCGTTTTTTCGCTTTCGGAAATCATTTTATAATTCGGCACAAACGATTTTAACGTCCAAAATATTGGCGAAAACGCCGCCGGTCTGATTAAAGGATTCGCCGGAAGCGAGCGCGGACACAAGCCTCGTCTTGTCGTTGACGCAAAATCTCTGCGTTCCCTCTTGGTATGTGTGCTGACATTTCGGACAATAAAGCATTATATTTTTGGCGATTGCCGCGGCTGATATTTGTTTGAAATCTCTCGAAGCGAAACCGAAAACTTTCCGGCAGGCGCAATACGGAAAAATACATTTAATCGCCGCGGATTTTCA
>JALZOE010000266.1 GCA_030857325.1 Acidobacteriota bacterium | reverse complement strand
ATTCGCCTGTTGTCGCGCACCGGCGAAGCATTGATGCAGATTGCTCATCAAAAAGACGCTAATGCGAAGTCCGCTCAATTGGCGCGTGAAACGGCGGAACTTATTTTGCGCGAGCCGATTAGATAATGGGGAGAAACGGATAATGGATAATGTGAAACCAATTTCTTCATTATCCATTATCCGTTTCTTTCGCAACTATTGACTGACGGAAAACAACTAATTTTGTTATCATTTTTTCGGGTTAAAAATTATGCAAGTTTTATTAGCGGATGAATACGGATTTTGTTTCGGCGTCGAGCGCGCCGTCGAGATGGTCGAAGAAGCATTAAGCGAAGGCGACACTGTTCGGGCTTTGGGTCCGTTGATTCATAACGACCAGGAAATGTCGCGGCTTGCGGCGCAGGGCGTGGCGACAATCAGCGAGCCGGTGCAGATTCAGCGCGGGCAAACCGCCGTTATTCGCGCTCATGGCGTAACGCCGCAGGTTGAAGCCGAATTGCGCGAAAAAGCGTCGAAAGTCGTTGACGCGACGTGTCCTTTTGTTACGAAAGTTCAGAAATTGGCTTCGCGCGCCGCCGCGCAAAATCGCCACGTCGTCGTCGTCGGAAACCCGGAACATCCTGAAATGATTGGCGTTTTCGGTTACGCGCCGGAACACGCTTTCGTCGTTCAAAACGCGGGCGAGGTGGCAAACCTTCCAAGACTTAACAATCCGCTCGTCGTTTCGCAAACGACTATAAAACTGCAAAATTTTCTCGATGTCGCCGAAGCCGTGCGCCAAAATTCGGAAGGCGAAACGCAGATTGTCAATACGATTTGTTCGGCGACGCGCGACCGGCAGGACGCGGCGCGGGCGCTGGCTGGCGAAGTCGATGCGTTTTATATTATCGGCGGGCGGCATTCGTCAAACAGCGTAAAATTATTAGCCGTTTGCAAAGAGCAGTGCGAAAAGAGTTTTTTAATCGAAACGCCGGAAGAAATTAACACCGAAGATTTGCGCGGCATCGAAAAAGTCGGCGTAACCGCAGGCGCGTCGACACCGAATTGGCTGATTGAAAAAGTCGTCAAGCGGCTCGAAGAAATCAATCTGGAACGTGAACCGGTTTTGCGTTAAAGCGTTCGGTATTTTTGAACAGAAAAGGCGGAGAGAATAAGTTCTCTCCGCCTTTTCTGTTCGTCTGAAAATCGATTTACGGAATTCTCAATTGCTGTCCGACTTCAACCTGACTCGGACTGCTCAATACATCGCGGTTAGCGTTGTAAATTTCCATATATCGTCTTGTCGTGCCGTAAAATCTCGAACTGATTTTCGCTAGAGTGTCGCCCGGTCGAACGATATAAGTTTGTCCGGCGGTTGTCGTTCTTTCGTAATTGCCATTACTATTATCGTTTGAATAATCCTGGACTTCGCCGAATTTCGGAAGCGAAATCGATTGATTAAGATAAACTCCGAATTCCGTTCCCGACCTGACTTCGGCATCTTCGCCTTTGGTAAATCTTTCACCGGCAAGCCCGCCGAGTCCGCCTAAGATGCCGCCGATGAGCGCGCCTTTGCCGCCGCCGATAACGCCGCCTAATATGGCGCCGCCGCCCGCGCCGCCGCCGATAAAGATAAGTTTGCGGTTTTTCATTTTATCGCCTGAAGCCGTGCCTTCGACATCGCTTTTAGCATCTTTTGCGTCCAAACCGGTCAGTGTGCCGTTGATTGCGCGGCGTGTTCCGTTCGGAAGTCTGACTTCGACGAAACTTGCGTCAATCGAACCCGGATTGCCTCCTTTTCTCGCCGCGGTAACCGAATTAACACGCCCGGAAACCGTGCTTCCGACCGGAATAACAATTACTCCGTTGTTGGAATAAACCGGCTCGGTAACGGTTGTGGTAAATCTGTCGCCGATTCGCGCGGTTTTTGAATTGAGCGTTTCATTCATACGAACGCGAACCGCTTCGCCGCGCTGAACGGTGTATAAATTAACCGCCGGTCTTGTAACGACTTTTCTAACCGGCGCTTTCCGGCGAACAACCGGACGGCGGCTGGTTTGCGCTAACGTGTCGATTGTGCCGATTACAAAAAAAGCCGACATAATCGCCGCCAAAAATCTCGCATTAAACAAATATTTCATTTTCTTTTACCTCGCTGAAGTTTATTAAACTAGGTTCAAAATCACCCGGCATAAATCGTCTGCTATGACGCCGTAAAAATTTTAATCGTTGTCTCAAAAGCTGAATGCATTTGAAACACAAAGATTTAGCCTGTTATTTTACGTGCCGAAAATAAAAATGAAATTATTTTCGATAAAAAATTGAAATTCCGGTTTATTAGACATATTTAGACATATATTGAACACAATTCGTTCGTTCATCCGTCTCCAGCTCAAGCCTCTGGTGTAAAAACCGGAGGCTTGAGTAGTTTCAGGAGCAGGTTTAACAATTTTTTGCGTGGAGTTTCTTTGTTATGCAAATTTATCGGCAGGCACTTCTCCTTTTTACATTGAATTTTCTCGATGCGGTTTTAACTCTTTTCTGGGTTCACAACGATTTTGCCGCCGAAGGCAATCAACTAATGGCGAGTTTGCTGGATGTCGGCGACTTGCCGTTTCTCGCCGTAAAAATCGGCATCGGCGCGCTTGCCGCTTTTGTCGTCTGGCGCTGGAAAAATCTGCGCGTGGCAAAATACAGTCTGACTTTGGCTTTAACGATTTACGTTTCCGTTATGGGCGTTCATTTTTTCACGGGGCTTTCAGCTTTCGGCTTTTTGCCGGAAACAATAATCAGCGACGCGGCGCGTTTGTCCGACAGCATTCTCGCTTTTTTTATCTGACAAAATCCTTTTTGAATTCAAAAAACTTTAAGAGAACGGTTTCTTGTTCTGGAATTGCCTGAAACAAGCGGCTGTTTTTTTTCGTAAACCTTTGCAAATCTTTGCACAACGAATTTTCAGAAATCGGGCATCTCATAAGATTACAAAATTTTACAGAGGAAAATAAAGGAATTATGTCGAAAAAAGCGATTTATCAAATGTCGGCAAGACAGATTTTGTTTTTGGCGTTGGGTTCAGCTTTAATCGCGGTCGGGCTGATGGCTTGTGTCGGCAATTTCGGCGGCGGCACGTGGCAGGCGCGCGAAACGGCTAACGTCGCGTCAGCCGAAACGGTTGCGGCGGGAATTAACGAACCGACGACGGTCAGCGACGAGCAGAACAGCATCGAAGTTTATCGCACGCTCTCGCCGGGCGTCGCATTTATCACATCGTCGGGGCTTCGCCAGAATTATTTTGGCGATTTGAGTGAAACGCCGAGCGGTTCGGGTTCCGGTTCGGTGATTGATAATCAGGGACGCATTCTGACCAATTATCACGTCATCGAAGGCGCGCAAAAATTGATGGTCAGTCTCGGCGGCGCGCAAAAATATCCGGCGCGAGTCGTCGGCGGCGACCCGGACACGGATTTAGCCGTCATCCAGATAGAACCGCCGGCGAGCGGTTTAACCGTTATCCAGCTAGGCGATTCGGACAAACTTTCAGTCGGACAAAAAGTTTTAGCCATCGGAAATCCGTTCGGTTTGGACAGAACTTTGACGACCGGCGTCATCTCCGGTTTGGAACGCCCGATTCGCGGCGTCAACAATCGCCCGATTGAAGGCGCGATTCAAACCGACGCGTCAATTAATCCGGGCAATTCCGGCGGTCCGCTGCTCGACAAATACGGCAGAATGATTGGCATCAACTCGCAGATTTTATCGCGTTCGGGCGGTTCGGTCGGCGTCGGTTTCGCTATTCCGGTGAGCATCGCCAAACGCGTCGTTCCGCAGCTTATTCAATTCGGCGAAGTTCGCCGTCCGAAACTCGGCGCAAGTCTGGCGAGTGTCGAACAGTTGAGCGGACAAATACAATTGCCGGTCAATAGCGGATTGCTCGTGCGCGGTGTTCTAAGAGGCGGCGCGGCGTCAAACTCCGGTATTCGCGGACTTTCGCAGGACGCGAGCGGCGAAGTCGTTTTAGGCGACATTATCATTTCGGTTGACGGCGAAAAAGTCGGCACGTCCGACGACCTCTACCGTTATCTCGACAAAAAACAAATCGGGGATACGGTTCAGGTTCAGGTTTACCGCGACGGCAGAACATTGGCGATTCCGGTTAAATTAACCGTGCTGCCCGCCCAATCGCAAACGCGCCCGACGCAGTGATTTTAATCGGTAAACTCAGACGCCGAATTGAAAGGACAAGAATCGGACTAAACTTCCGACTTGTCCTTTTTTCTTTTATAATCTTTGTTCGCTTATAATTACTGCTATGGAAAAACTCGAGTTAAACGATTTTTACAACGACGGTTTCGGCTGGATTTGCCGCCACTGCGAGCGCGAACTGACGGCGGACGACAATTCAAACGAAAAATCTTCGCGTCTGATGCGCGAGGGCGAAGCCGAGAGTAAACAGCCGCGATTTTCAAATCAGGCAATGGCGAAATGGCTTGACCCGGCGCACCGAACTTTGATGTGTCCGCGCTGCGGTATTACGGAACTCACGGATAAATTTTAGATTTTCATTAAAGAAAAAAAGAAAAAGATTTAG
>JALZOE010000265.1 GCA_030857325.1 Acidobacteriota bacterium | reverse complement strand
GGATTTACACACAAACCGGCGGTCGAGTTAGCCGAAAAGTTGGTCGCGCTTTTGCCGGAAGGACTTTCAAGAATTTTTTATTCCGACAACGGCTCGACCGCCGTCGAAGTGGCGCTGAAAATGGCGTATCAATTCTGGCAAAATCGCGGCGAGGAACGCAAAATTTTCGTCGCGCTCGACAATGCTTATCACGGCGACACGTTCGGCGCGATGGCGGCGAGCGGCAAATCCGCTTTTACAGCGCCTTTTAAATCTTTGTTATTTGACGTTCTGCGCGCCGGAAATCTGGAAACCATCGAGCGAATATTTCGTGAAAACTCCAAAGAAATCGCCGCCGTTATCATCGAGCCGATGCTGCAGGGCGCGGGCGGAATGATTATCTGGGAAAAAGAATTTCTTGTGGGTGTAAGAAATTTGTGTGATGAATACGACGTTTTGCTGATTGCCGACGAAGTTTTGACCGGATTCGGGCGCACCGGAAAAATGTTCGCCTGCGAACACGCTTCCGTTTCGCCCGATATTATTTGTCTTTCAAAGGCTTTGACCGCCGGATATTTGCCTTTGGGCGTAACGGCGGCGACAAAAAAAATTTACGAAGCGTTTTTGAGCGACGATCGCCTGAAGACTTTTTTTCACGGTCATTCGTTTACGGCGAATCCGCTTGCCTGCGTGGTTGCGGTCGCCAGCTTGGAGTTGTTCGAGCGTGAGAACCGTCTTGATAAAATCGCTTTTATCAATCGAAAATTTACGGAACGTCTTCCGAAACTGCTTGATTTGAATTGTGTCAAAGATGTGCGAATCATCGGCGCGGTCGGTATCGTCGAACTCGCCGCCGAAACAGACGGTTATTTTGCAAACGTCGGTCAGAATCTCTACTGGGAATTTTTGAGGCGCGACATTCTGCTGCGTCCTTTGGGAAGCGTTTTGTATTTTATGCCGCCGTATGTTATTTCAGAAAAGGAAATCGATTGGGTTTTAGATGAAATTACGGAAGTTTTAGTCGGCATTAATTGTTAATATTTTGCGCGGATTTTCACGCCTTGTTTTCCGCGCGCCTTTGCGTAAACCTTCGCATTGCTTTGCGATACTGAAATTTTATAACGCAAAGGTTCGCAAAGGTTTACGCGAAGGGCGCGAAGGTGTTTGCAAAATATAATTTATATTAAACAACGCCCGATTCCTTGATGTCGAGCGTTCCGTTTGCCGCGTCGAGCGTCGCCGTCAAACCGAGCGGCAGCGTTAATTGGTTGTTTGTGTGTCCGATTGTCAGACCGGAGAGAACGGGAATTTTCAGCGCGCTGAAAATATTGTCAATCGTCTCGCCGAGTGTGTAAGGCGAAGCGGATGAAGGATTTGCGCCGGATTCGCCGCACTTTTCGCATTCGCCCCAAATGACGCCCGCCGCCTGTTCGAGTTTTCCGGCGAGACGGAGCTGCGTCAGCATCCGGTCGATTCGGTAGGCTTGCTCGCCGACATCTTCGAGAAATAGAATTTTGCCGCGCGTGTCGATTTCAAAAGACGTTCCGAGCGTCGCGCAAATGAGCGAGAGATTGCCGCCGGTTAATTGTCCGGTTGCCGCGCCGCTTACGATTGTCCGCAAAGCGTGCGCCGGGCGAATTTCGTTTGATTCTTTGGGATTCGTTAATTTCCCCAAAGGCTGCGCGTCAAATACGGCGCGGCGGAAATGTTGCTGCGTGTATTCGGTAAAACGCGAGAGAACGACCGGACCGTGAAACGTTACGAGCTTTGAGTTTTTATTTATCGCCAGATGCATCGCCGTAATATCGCTGTATCCGACGAAAATTTTCGGGTTGCGGCGAATTAAATCGTAGTCGATGCGGTCGAGCAACTGCATAGAACCGTAGCCGCCGCGAACGGCAAAAATGGCTTTGACTTCGGGAGCGCGAAACATCTCGTGCAAATCGTCGAGCCGCGCCTGCACCGATTCGCGATAAGTGGAAAAACTTTTGCCGACATTTTTGCCGCGCTTCATTCGCAGACCGAAATAATTTACGGTTCTTTCGGCAAGCGCGAGACGTTCCGGGTCTAAAACTTCGGTCGCCGGTGTTATTAAACCGACGGTATCGCCCGCCCGCAGCACCTTCGGTTTGGTAAGATTCGCCGCCGAACGCGTTTGTGTTCTAACCTGCCTCTGAGCGAAAACGCTTTGCCGCGAGACGGAAACGAGTGCCGCTGCCGCTCCGATTTTTGTCAGAAATCCGCGACGGTTTATACCTGTTTCATCTTCTTTCATTTTTTGTTTATGCCCGGCGGACGAGTATTAAATTTACGAATACGGCAGAGTAACGCCACTCGAATTCATCATAAGACAAACAATCGTTTTTGGGCAAATAAAAAGGACGACCGAGCAATTAAACTCTGTCGTCCTTTTTTATTACGGTCGCTTCAAGATTTTAGCTGCCCGGAATTTTAACTTCGCGTCCCGCAGGCAGAATCGAGGTCGGGAACAAGCCGTTAAACTTTGCAACGTCAACCGGCGAAGCGTTATGGCGCTGCGCGAGCTTTGTTACCGTATCGCCCGCCTGCGCTTTAACTATCTTTATGCCGCTCGTCTGCGGCGTGACGGTCGGCGTTGTCGGGCGCACGTAACTGATGGCTTTGACCGCGCCGCTTTGCGGAATAAAGACTTTTCCTTTCGGCGCGGACGCGCCGCCGTTCGCCGCTATCAATTGTTCGACGGGAATGCCCGTGCGATTGGAGATAGTCTGCCACGTTTCGCCCGCCGCGGTTTTAGCTATCGCCGCCGCGTTGCGGCGGTTTCCGGCGGGAAGTTTGCGGAATACGGCAACCACTTCGTTGGCTTTTCCGGGCGGAACGTTAATGTTATAAGGTTCGGGCGGCGTCATATTGGTTCGCAGATGCGGATTTAAATAACGCAGATATTCGACCGTCGTGTCCGACGCCTGTGCCAGAAGGCTCAAATTTGTCGAAGACGGAACGCGAACCCGGTCGTAAATTAACTGCGCCGCCGGGCGAACGTGTCCGAAACCGTATTGCTGCGGGCTGTTGGCAATCAAAATCGTCGCCAGAATATTCGGCACGTATTTGCGCGTCTCCTGCGGCAGATACGGATAAGCCGCCCAGAAATTAGCGACACCGGCGCGGCGAATAGCGCGGTCAACGTTGCCTTCGCCGCAATTATACGCGCCCATTGCCAATTCCCAGTTGCCGCCGTAACGGTTTGCCAGAAATTTCAGATATTTCGCCGAAGCGCGCGTCGCTTCTTCAAAACTGTTTCGCTCATCGATGTAAGCGGTGCGGCGCAGACCGAAACGCGCCGCCGTTCCCGGAATAAATTGCCAGAGACCGGAAGCCGACGCCCACGACATAGCCTGCGGTTTCCACGCGCTTTCGACTTGTCCCAGCCACGCGACGTTTTCGGGAACGCCTTCTTCACGGAAGATGCGGCGCGCCATTCGCATAAACATTCCCGAACGATAAAGCCCGGTGGTCATCGTCGCCCGCCCTCGTCCCTGGTAATATCCGATAAACTGCTGAACAAGCGGATGCATCTGGAAATTAAATCCGAAAGATTTATTGGCGATGGCAACTTGAATCAATTGATACTGCTGTTGTCCTTCGGGCGTATTGACGATGTTCTGCTCTTCGGGCGTTAATTCGACACGCGCCAATTCGTCGCCGATTGCCGGCTCGAATTTCTGCTCGCTAAAGCCCTGCGCGATGTCGGCGGCGGTGTCGCCGCCCGTCGCCGGAGAAATCGAAGTCGTGCCGGGAGTTTTGCCCGCGTCCGTCTGCAATGGTTTCTGCGCCAGTTTGGCAACTACGCCGTCGGCTAATCCGTTATCGACGCTCCAGCCGCACGTCGTCGCCAAACTGCGGATTTGCGGCGTCTGCACGGACGGAAACTCCATCCGGTAAATCGTTTCAATTAACTGCGTGTAACAGCCGTTTAATTTTTGATTTGAATTGACGTTGACCGACGACATTAAAAAGACTTCGACGGCTTTATCGAAATTTTCGCCCGCCTGCAAGCGGCGGTCGTCCTGAATGTGGAGCAGACCTTGTTTGAAATATCTGCCCGCGTCGGATGTAATCTGGTTGACGCGCGCTTCGGCTTGGCGCACCGCATCCGGCGTCTGCGCGGAGGCGTGCGAAACGAATATGAAAATTAAAATTGCGGTTAAACTGAAAACCTTTAAAAGGTATGTTTTCATCAGGCTCGTCTATACTCCTATAGTTTTTTCGGGGTTAGGGCGAATCAGTGAAACGACCCAAAATTCGCTTCGGCATTACAAATTTAACGCCAAAGATAGTGGAAAAGTTTCTTTATTTGTCGCTTATTGTGTTTCTAAGGACTGTTTGAACTCCCACAACTTATCACACGAAATACACACTGTCAACGTATCAAAAATCCTGATACAACCGGATTTTCGTTATACGTCGGGTATAAATTTGTTAATTTTACTAACTCACCTTACGCGGTCAATTTTGGGAATTCCCAAAATCTTGATAATTATTGATATTAAAAGGTTTCTGAAAATGGTTAAAGTTTAATTCCTTTTAACATCAAACATTTACGGAACATTATTT
>JALZOE010000264.1 GCA_030857325.1 Acidobacteriota bacterium | reverse complement strand
TCTCTTTCATCTTCCGCAATTTTCACACAGATTTTAGCGGAAGCAAACTAAAGTCTTGCGCTGAAAGCGCATAGCTTCTCTAGCGTGTTTAGGATAGTGAAGGCAGATTATCTATGACAAGAATCGTTACCTGACAATCTCCGCCTTTGAGCGAAGAATTAAAATGAAGCTGCGCCGTATCTGAATCAATCAATTGGAAGCGATTCATTTTCATTATATGAAGGATGTCGGAGCGCTCGTAAACGGTCATCATACTTTCGGTAAATTTTATCACAACCGGCGGTCTGTTATTTCGGACGGCGACGGGCGAAAATCAAGCGGCGAAAACAATTATTATTATTTTAAATATCTATAAAGAGTGGATTGGTTAAAAGTCTCCAAAGGGTAAAAATGTTTCATAGGATTCAGAGATCATTTCGCTTGAGGCTGTTTTTTTTGAGCCAGTTGTGGAGATTGGCTTCCGTTGTGTTGTAACGCTTGGCAATGAACTTCTGAGTCGAGCCGTTTTGCATCAATGCTTCAATTTGGGGATTTCCGCCCAAACCCACGAAATAACGCAATAACGATGTTTTACAAAGTATATTTTTCGAGATTGCGTAAAATTTGTGTCTTATTTTATGTCTCAATGGCTAAATCTTGGATCCTTTTAGAATTAGTGAAACACTTTGCCTCTACCAACAAAAAGATAATAAAATTAGTAGTTACAAAGGTTTAAACACAAAATCAGTTTCTTATTGATACTTTTCGGGAGTTTGGGCGAAAACCCCCAAATTGAAACAATACATCCGGCGCGATTAGCTTTTAGACTGCAATCGCGCCGGATATATTGTTACGCATCTTAACAGAGATTTTGTTCCGCACTCGAATCTGTCAAATGCTGGTAAAATCAAACGATGAAGTTTTTGACCACGCAAATTTCTTACTTTCTTAACCAAAATCAGATTCGTCAAAACATCAGCGCGCTGCTCAAGTATGTGCTTTTTCTGCTCGGCGTAATTGCGGTTTATACCGTTCTGTTTCACCTGATAATGCTGTATGCGGAAGGGCGGGATTTTTCGTGGATTACCGGGCTTTACTGGACGCTGACCGTGATGAGTACGCTCGGATTCGGAGACATTACTTTTGAGAGCGACGCGGGTCGCGTCTTTACGATTGTTGTTTTGCTGTCGGGAATCGTGCTGCTGATGATTATGCTGCCGTTCGCCTTTATCCGGTTTTTCTACGCGCCGTGGATTGAGGCGCAAATTCACGTCCAATGTCCGCGGGCGGCTCCGCCAGACATCGCCGGTCACGTCGTCATTTGCCGTTACGACACAATCGCGCCGAATTTGATTGGAAGACTGCGGCATCACGGCATTCCTTATTTTGTCGTCGAATCCGATTCGGCTGCCGCCGTTAAACTCTACAACGACGGAATTTCGGTAGTTCAAGGCGACGTTGACAGCCGACTGACTTATGAACGGCTTCGGGTCGGCAAAGCGCGGATGATTTTCGCCAACGCCGAAGACACGACTAACACCAATATCATTTTGACAATCAGAGAGATTGCGCCGGACGCGCCGATTGCCGCCGTCGCCGCCAATGAAGATTCGATTGACATTCTCGAACTGAGCGGCGCGACGCACGTTTTACCGCTCAAGCACGTATTGGGCGAGCATCTGGCAAATCGAATTAACATCGAACAGCGGCGGACGCACGTCATCAAAAAGCTCGACGATTGGCTGGTCGTCGAATTTACCGTGCATAACTCGCGGTTTGAAGGATTGAAGATCAGAGAAACGAGCATTCGGGAATTGTCGGGAGTCAGCATCGTCGGAGTTTGGGAGCGCGGGCGTCTGCTGCCCGCCGAACCGGAAAGAACGCTTTCCGATTTCAGCGTTCCCGTCGCCGTCGGCACCAAAGAGCAAATCGGCAAACTCGAAGAACTGCTCGCCGCCCGCGAATCCGAAGCCGCGCCCGAATCCGTGCTGATTATCGGCGGCGGAAAAGTCGGGCGCGCCGCCGCCGCCGCGCTCAAGCGAATAGACATAACGGTGTTTATGATTGACTGTGAAAAAGAACTGCGCGACCGGCTCGATAAAATTGCCGACCGCGTAACTATCGGCGATGCCGCCGACCGTGAAACTTTAATGCGCGGCGGTTTGCGCGAAGCGTCTTTGGTGATTCTCTCGACCAACGACGACGCGGTTAACATTTATCTTTCGATTTACTGCCGCCGCCTCAATCCGCATCTTCGCATCGTCAGCCGCATTACTCACGAGCGGAATCTCGAAGCGATACATCGCGCCGGTTCAGATTTCGTCCTGAGTTACGCTCCGCTCGGCGCGGAATCGGTCATCTCTCTGATTGAAGGACGCGAGCCGGTCATTATGGGCGAAGGAGTCGAATTTTTTACCGTAAATTTACCCGCGTCTCTCGCCGGTCAAACTCTCGCCGAAAGCGGCATCGGAGCTTCGACCGGACTCGTCGTGCTAGCCGTCCGAACCGTCGGCGAAACGATTGCCAATCCGTCCGCTTCGACGACACTGCCGAAAAACAGCCGTCTGAACGTGCTGGGGACACCGGAACAATTGCGGAATTTTACGAATATGTTTCAATAAATCAACCCGGCAGCAAGCTGACGGGATTAGTTTATTCGCACCAAAATTACGATTTAAGGAATTCATAAAATTAAAACTTCCAGAATACAGGAATCAAAACGGTCGCCAGCAGCCATAGAATAATGTTGAGCGGCGTTCCGACTTTGACGAAATCAACGAATTTGTATTGTCCGGGTCCGTAAATCATCGTGTTTGTTTGATAACCGATTGGAGTCATAAAACTCGCCGAAGCCGCAAAGACAACCGCCATTAAAAAAGGCTGCGGATTAACACCCAGAGCGGCGGCGGTCGCAATCGCAATCGGAGCGAGCAAAGCTCCGGTCGCGTTATTCGACATCAACGAAGTCAAAATTACCGTCAATAAATAAAACGCCGATACTAAAGCGACATTGCCGTAAACGCCGACAGATGAAACGACCGACGAGGAAATAAGCCGCGCCGCGCCCGTTTGTTCGAGAGCGACTCCCAAGGACAAAACCCCGGCGAGCAGAAAAATAATTTTCCACTCAATCGCCTGATACGCTTCGTCAATCGTGATGCAGCCGGACAAAATCAGCAGAATCGCGCCGACAACCGACGCGACGACAATCGGCGCGAGATTCAGACTCGCCGCCAGAACTACGCCCGCGACGATGATGAGCGCGATAACAACTTTACCGCGCCGAAATTCTACCGTCTGTTTTTCGCTTGTGACGATAAAATCGTCGTTTCGCTTGAAAGCGTTAAGACGTTCGCGGTGAATTTCGATTAACAATAAATCGCCCGCGCTTAAAACGGTGTCGGAAAGTTTTTCGCGCAAAAGTTTGCCGCGATGACGAATCGCCAAAACGGTCGCGCCGTAGTTCTCGCGGAAATCGGATTTTTTCAGAGTGCTTCCGACGAGCGCGGAATTCGGGTCAATAACCGCTTCGAGCAGGCGGTAATCTTCCGACAAAATACTTTCGTCGCCCCATTTTGCCTGCGGCTTTAAACGCACGCCTTCGCGTTCCTGCAAGGCGCGGATTTTTTCCAAATCGCATCGGACGAGCAAAATATCGTTCGCCTGCAATACAATTTCGCCCGTCGGCTGATGAATCGTTTCTTCTGCGCGACGAATCTCCAAAATCGCAATGTCTAAATCCTTGACCAGCGGCGCGTCTTTGATTTGATGCCCGACCGAATGCGCGTCGGGCAAAAGCACGATTTCCGTCAAGTATTCGCTCAAATCGAAAGTCTCGGTCAAATCACCTTCGCCGCGCCGTTCGGGAATCAGGCGAATGCCGATTAAAAGCATATAAGCCGTGCCGACAAAAAACATAATCAAACCGAGCGGCGCGAACTCGAACATCGAAAACGGCGGAATACCTTGTTTTTCGGCAATCGAACTGACCAGAATGTTTGTCGAAGTCCCGATTAAAGTGCAGACTCCGCCGAACATCGAAGCGAACGAAACCGGCATCAGCATTTTCGACGCGCTGATTTTAGTTTCCTTCGCCACGCCCAGTAGAATCGGTAGAAAAATCGCAATCACCGGCGTGTTGTTGATAAACGCGGAAAGAACGCCGACCAGCATCATCACGATAAGCATTGCCGTCCAGAAATTCTTCTTGAAAATTCGATTGACGAACGCGCCGAGAAAATTGACCGCGCCGGTTTTAAAAAGTCCCGCGCTCAAAATGAACATCGCGCCGACGGTAATAGTCGCCGAGTTGCTGAAACCCGACAAACCTTCGGCGGGCGAGATAATGCCGCTCACTAAAAGCAAAGCCATCACCAGCAGCGCGACCAGATCAACCGGCAGCTTTTCCGTCACGAACAGAAAAACGGCGAGCAGCAGAACGGCAAAGACGAAAATGATTTCAAAATTCATAGGCGAATTGCTTCAGTCAGCGTTTCAGTTTAGTTAAAAGTTTACAGAGGGCAAAAATGTTTCATAACATTTGGACATCCTTGGTTAAAAGTCTCCAAAGGGTAAAAATGTTTCATAGGATTTTGAC
>JALZOE010000263.1 GCA_030857325.1 Acidobacteriota bacterium | reverse complement strand
GGACAATTTCACATCAATCTAAAAAACTACTTTTTACAACAGCTTTATCCGTCATCTTGTTTATAGTAGGCAAGTTAGCTACTAAACAATTAGGTTAAAATAAAATTGTCCGACTACTTAACAAACTGTGAACGGAAAATTTAACAAAAGGTAACAAATCTAACAATGAAACTTAACATTTTTACAATATTCACAATTTTACTTTTGCCGCTTGCAGTGTTTTCACAATCCAGTAAAGCGCAGCCAAATCAGTGGAAAGGTTTAACTCTTGACGAAAGTACTGCCGAGCAAGCCATTGAAAAACTGGGAAAACCTAAAACCGACAAAATGGATAAAGTTCGTATTCCTGAAATCGGACAGCTATTAACGAAAGATTTATCAAAAAAAAAATGGAGAATACTTAATTTCAAAGAAATCGAAAGTGTTAAAAACGCACTATTAGTCTTTGACGCAAACAATAAATTGGTGTTGATTCATTTTGAGCTGAAGGATTTAGCACCTCAGGCTTTTGTTAACGCTTACGACAATGTTTCATTCAAGCCGACCTTCTCCGGCATTGACCAAGCATTTTCACCTGGAGATTTTTCCAGAGATGGCTCTGGAAATATTTACGCCCGCAATTACCCAACCGTTTATTTTTTAATTGGACAATCCGAGAAAAGTTTCGTTCTTGGAATGGTTGGTAATTCATCGTTTGGTTCAGTGCTGAAAAAGACGATGGGTGTGCCAGATTCGACTTTGAGCTATCCGGGGAAGGTTTTAGTTGTCGAACTCATAAGCAGGACGCTTGAAAATAAGCAAGGTATTGAATTGCTAAAATAAATTTATTGAGCGTAAGGTAGTTTGCCAATAGAGAATAGAATTAAAGATTTTATGTTGACCAGAGAATTAGAAGAAACATTGAGTTTTGCGGTTGATGAAGCCGTTAAATATAAACACGAATACGTAACGCTTGAGCATTTGCTTTTCGCGCTGCTCGAAGACAGTTCGGCGCGGGATATTTTGTATCATTGCGGGGCGCAGATTGAGGAAATCGGCAAGCAGTTGGAAGATTATTTCTCGGACGTTCTGGAGAAAATGTCGGCGAACGTGAAGAAACCGCCGGAAATGACTTCGACATTTCAGAACACGATTCATTACGCGGTTTTGCAGGCGGAAGGCAGCGGGCAGAAGGCGGTTGACGGCGGAAATATTTTGGCGGCGCTCTTTCAAGCCGAGCAGAGTTATGCCGTTTATGTGCTTTTGCAGCAAGGCGTTTCGCGTCTCGACGTTTTGAATTACATCTCGCACGGCATTTCTAAAATCGACGACGGCGACGCGATTCTGGAAGGTTTCGGCGACGCGGACGAATTCGGCGGACAAGCGCAGAATAAGAAAAAGCCGCTCGAAAGTTTTACAGTCGAATTGGTTGCGAAAGCGGCGAAAGGCGAGATTGACCCGATAATCGGACGCGCGGCGGAAATTGAGCGGACGGTTCAGGTTTTGTGTCGTCGGAAGAAAAACAATCCGCTTTACGTCGGCGAGCCGGGCGTCGGGAAAACGGCGCTGGCGGAAGGTTTGGCGTTGAAAATTTCGGAAGGCGACGTGCCGGAAGTTTTGAAGGGCGCGAAGGTTTTCGCGCTCGATATGGGCGCGGTTCTGGCGGGAACTCGTTATCGCGGCGATTTTGAACAACGTTTTAAGGCGATTATCAACGACATCAACAAGGAAGAAAACGCGATTTTGTTTATCGACGAGATTCACACAATCGTCGGCGCGGGCGCGGTTTCGGGCGGCGCGATGGACGCTTCAAACATTTTAAAACCGGCGCTGGCGTCGGGAACTTTGCGTTGTATCGGCTCGACGACTTTTGCCGAATACAAAGCGGCGTTCGAGCGCGACAGAGCCTTGGCGAGACGTTTTCAGAAAATCGAAATCGGCGAGCCGACGATTGACGAAACTTACGAAATCTTAAAAGGCTTGAAGCGATTTTACGAAGACCATCACAAAGTCAGGTATTCGGACGATTCGCTGCGAGTCGCCGCCGAACTTGCCGGAAAATATATCAACGACCGGTTTTTGCCCGACAAGGCGATTGACGTGATTGATGAAGTCGGCGCGGCGACGAAACTTCTGCCCGAAGACAAACGCCCGAATCAAATTTCCGTTCAGATGGTCGAAAACACGATTGCAAGGATGGCGAAAATTCCGCCGAAAACCGTTGTCGCCGACGAGAAAGAACAATTAAAAACTCTGCGCCCCGATTTGAAACAGGTAATTTTCGGGCAGGACGAAGCGATTGATAAAATTGTGGACGCGATTCAGATTTCCCGCGCCGGTCTCGGACACGAAACGAAACCCGTCGGCTCGTTTCTGTTTTCGGGTCCGACCGGCGTCGGCAAAACCGAACTCTCGAAACAACTGGCGGAACAACTCGGCATCGAATTTATGCGCTACGATATGAGCGAATACGCCGAACCGCACACGGTTTCGCGGCTTATCGGCGCGCCGCCGGGATACGTCGGCTTCGACCAGGGCGGACTTTTAACCGAAGCGATTATGCGAACGCCGCACGCCGTTCTTGTTTTAGACGAAATCGAAAAAGCGCATCCGAATCTTTTTAATCTGCTTCTGCAAGTAATGGATTCGGCAACTTTGACCGACAACAACGGCAAAAAAGCCGACTTTCGCAACGTCATTTTAATTATGACGACCAACGCGGGCGCGCGCGATTTGTCGAGCGGCGGTTTGGGTTTCAGAAATCAGGCGAACACCAAAGGTCAGGGAAAAGGCGCAATCGAACGCACGTTCACGCCGGAATTCTTAAACAGAATGGATGCGTGGGTTGCGTTCAAACCGCTCGATTTGGAAGTTATCAAACTTATTGTCGATAAATTTATCAAAGAATTAAACGGGCAGTTAGCCGAAAAGCGCGTGCTGATAAAACTAACCGAAGATGCCCGCGAATGGCTCGCTCGTAACGGTTTCGACGCCAAATACGGCGCTCGCCCGATGGCGCGCCTGATTCACGAAAAAATCAAACAACCGCTGGCGAGTGAAATTCTGTTTGGAAAATTAACCGACGGCGGCAGCGTTCTGGTTGACGAGAAAGACGGCGAATTGGTTTTGAATTTTCAGTTGTGAAATTAAGTCGTTTCGAGATTGATTTTTTCTTACGTTTGGACAATTAGCCAATGAATGTGCTTTTTCACTTACAAGGCATTAATTTTGAATGGGACGAAGAAAAATATACGGCGAATTGACAGAAACATGGTGTAAAATTTGAAGATGCGGCTGCAAGTTTTCTTCGACCCGTTTTGTCAATTCGGCGACGCTTCGGTTGAAGAAGAAACGCGGGAATTTGTCGTTGGATTTTCATTTGATTTTCAACTTTTATTTACGGTTTTTGTCGAGTGCGGCAAAAGGATAAGAATAATCTCGGCACGCGACGCGACGGAAATCGAAGGGAAAAATTATGCAGGAAGAAAATAAAACTATCGTTACGCCCGAAGGTTACACGCTTAAGTTTAGAGAACAGGAAATGGTTGAGTTAAAACTCGACGTTCCGAAAACAGTTCTCAATTCATTGGAAAAAGTCGCGGCAAAACGCAATCTGCCTCTTGAAGCGGTCGTCAAATTCTACATCGGACAAGGCTTGCGGCTGGACGTTGCCAATTTCTTTTCGGGCAATGTTTTGGAAAAAACCGAAGAAGTTTTGTCGCGTCGTTTGCAGTCGAAAGAAGAAGTTTCGGAAATTCTGCACGAAATAAAGATGGACTTGGTGGCTTAAGATACTTATATTCGTCTCTGAAAATGACTGACACCAGATTGAAAATAGTTATTTGCAACAAATGGTGAAAACTACTTTGGTTCATATCTTTCTAAAATAGAGCCTTTGTTTGTTTTTATATGTCGAAACAAAATTCCTGTCGGTGAACGTTTAATCTGTTGATTTTCAGTCAATAACTCTTTACCTTTTCCCCATAAGTCTTTAGCTGAGGTCATTCCTACACCTAATAATGCTGGAGCAGTTGCAAGAAGTGTAAGAGGAATGTTTCCAGTTGAAGCGGCTGCAATTTGCAATCCGCCAATTGTTATAAATGAACTAACATCTTTACCAAAAAATCGCTTATTAGAATCGGTTAATTTGTTTAACGTCGGAAGGCAGAAGTCCACTTCCAATTCGCTTTGGGATTGGTGGTGGATGAATGCCGATTGGGTAATAACACAAAAACATAAACAAACACTCACTCAAAGCTGTATTTTCTAAGTTGGTTGTGTTATTATTTGAAATGTGAAATACGAACTTGAGTTTGGTGCACATTCGGCTTATTTGCTCACTTACCATCTTGTTTGGTGCGTGAAATATCGTCGTAAAGTGTTGACGAACGAAATAGGCGATAGGCTCAAACAAATCGTTTCCACGTTGTTGGTTGATGCAGAATGTTCGGTTATTGCCGTTGAAACGGACGCCTGCCATTTGCATATTGTTTTCAGAGCAAAGCCGACGCATCAGTTGTCGAAAATTATCAACAGTCTGAAAGGCGTTTCGGCAAGGCGATTGTTTCAGGAATTTCCCGAAATTAAAACTCGTCTGTGGAACGG
>JALZOE010000028.1 GCA_030857325.1 Acidobacteriota bacterium | reverse complement strand
GCGCGTTCTCGGCGCGTCGCTTATTACAATCGGTGTCGTTTTAATTCGTAAATTTTAAGTATTTTCGCCATCGAGACGCGGAAAACGCTTAAAAAACTCAAATTAATATATAATTCATCAAACGAATCGAGGTGAATAAATGAAGATTGGCGAAAACGCGCCGGATTTTACGTTAAAAGACGGCGACGGGCGCGATTGGAAATTGTCGGAATATAAAGGGAAAACGGTTGTTCTGCTGTTTTATCCGGGCGACAATACGCCGGTTTGCACGCGCCAGATGTGTTCGGTCAGAGATAATTGGGCGAATTACGCGGCGACGGGCGCGGAAGTCGTCGGCATCTCAACCGATTCGGCGGCGTCGCATAAAGGTTTTGCGGAAAAACACGATTTGCCTTTGACGCTTCTGGCGGATGAAAACGGCGCGGTCGCCAAAATTTACGACGCCAAATCCTGGCTGCCCGGACGCGCGGCGCGCGCCGTCGTCGTGATTGATAAAACCGGCGTCATTCGTCATCATAAAGTTCAGCCGACCAGTATTTTTCGCCCGAAAGACGACGAAGTTCTGGAAGCGATTCGGAAGGCGAAGAAAGGTTAGCCACGAACAAACACGAAAGAACACGAACAAAAAATTAATTTATTTTTGATTACAATTTTTTCGTTTTACTCCTTATTTTTATCTTTTTCGTGTCTTTTTGTGTTTGTATCGTGGCTGAATCTTCCGAAACTGATTTTATAAAGTAAACTAATATATTAAAGGAGAAAAACGAAATGGCTTTATTTTCAAATGACAAATTTAAATGCGCGCGTTGCGGGCAGAAAAACGCGCCGCTCGGTTACGCGCCGCTGCCGACCGAACTCGGACAGAAAATCGGCGCGGAAATCTGTAAAGAATGCTGGGCGGAATGGCTGCAAAAGCAGAAACAGCTTATCAATCATTTCGGCATCGACATCTCAAATCCCGATTCGCACGAATTTCTGTTCGACCAGATGAAGATTTTCTTTTACGACGAAGGCGTCGAACTCAAACAAATCGACACGAGCAAAGAAGGTTCGGTCAACTGGTAAAAATTTTACAATCGAACGCCGATAAAAAAGCGACGCGCCGGGCGCGTCGCTTTTTAACCATTCAACCGTTTGAAACCGCATCTTAATTTTACGCGAATTTACAGATAGATTTTTTCGGTTTTCAAGGAAATAAAATGTTTAAAGTTTTAACGGGAATTTTTTTGGCGGCGATTTTCAGCATCAACGTATCAGCTATGATTTACCAGGCAAAAGTTCGAGCGCCGGAACTCGGCGGCGGCAAAAGCTGGCTCAACACGAAGAAACCGCTGTCGCTCGCGGCGCTTAAAGGCAAAGTCGTGCTGCTCGATTTTTGGACTTACGGTTGTATCAACTGCATTCACATTATTCCCGAACTGAAAAAACTCGAAGCCAAATACGAAAAAAATCTCGTCGTCATCGGCGTTCATTCGGCGAAGTTTGAAAACGAAAAGGAAACCGAAAACATTCGTAAAATTATCGTTCGCTACGGCATCGAACATCCGGTTGTCAACGACGCCGATTTTAAAGTCTGGGAACAATATGCCATCAAAGCGTATCCGACGCAAATTTTGATTGACCCGAACGGCTATATCGTCGGTGATTTCGTCGGCGAAGGACACACGGCGGAAATCGATAAAGCTATTTCCGACACCGTTTCAGAGTTTCGCAAAAAAGGTAATCTGAACGAACAGCCGCTAAAGTTCGCGCTCGAACGCGCAAAAGTCGGCGATTTGCCGCTCGCTTTTCCCGGCAAAATTTTGGCGGACGAGAAATCGAAACGCCTTTTCATCTCCGATTCAAACCATAATCGAATCGTCGTAACCGATTTGAACGGAAAACTTATCGACACAATCGGCAACGGCAAAGCGGCTTTGTCCGACGGAAATCTCGAATTTGCGAGCTTTAAACGTCCGCAGGGTTTGGCGCTCGACGGTGAAATTTTGTATGTTGCCGACACGGAAAATCACGCGATTCGGCGGGTTAATTTACAGTCGAAAACGGTCGAGACGATTTCCGGCAACGGTAAACAAGCCGCGTGGCAAACCGTCGGCGGCGCGGCGAAAACTTCCCGTTTGAGTTCGCCCTGGGATTTGGTCAAAGTCGGCAACGCGCTGTATATCGCGATGGCTGGAACGCATCAGATTTGGAAACTCGATTTTGACAAACAAACGGTTGCGCCGTTTGCCGGCAGCGGAGCCGAAGCGCGGTTCGACGCGAGCATTTCCGAAGCCGGCTTCGCGCAGCCTTCGGGAATCGTTTCAGACGGCAAAAAAATGTGGATTGCCGACAGCGAATCGAACATTATTCGTGAAATCGATTTGCAGAAGGAAACGGTTGAAACGCTGGTCGGCGGCGATTTATACGAATTCGGCGACATCGACGGCGAAGAAGACGACGTGCGCCTTCAGCATCCGTTGGGCGTCGCGCTTTACGACGGAAAACTTCTGCTTGCCGACACTTATAACCATAAAATCAAGTTGCTCGACGCGAATGAAAAAACGGTTGAAACGTTTCTCGGCACGGGAAAATCGGGACAAATCGACGGCGCGAAACCGACGTTTTACGAGCCGGGCGGTTTATCGATTGCGGCTGGAAAACTTTTCGTCGCCGACACGAACAATCAGGCGATTCGCGTTGTGGATTTGAAAACGAAACAGGTTTCGACGCTGAAAATCGAAGGCTTGACGCCGCCGGTTTCAAATGCGAATGAAACGAATGAAAGCGCCGCGCCGAATTTAAAGGAAATAAAAACCGGAGCGCGCGAAGTTTCGGCAAACAGGACAAATTCGCTGGTTTTCAACATCGATTTGCCGGAAGGTTTTCACTTAAATAAAGACGCGCCGAACCGTTATGATATTTCAATCGAAAACGGCAAAAACATCAAAATCACGAATCCGGCGCAAATTTTTTCAAAAATTCCCTTGAATGTTTCGTTTCAAACGACAGGCGCGGGCGTTGCCGATTTGCGGGCGAAACTAACCGTTTATTACTGCCGCGAAGACAACACCGGAACGTGCCATATAAAAACGCTGGCGTTTCGGATTCCGCTGAAAATCACGACGGGCAAAAAAGTCCCGGCGAAAATCGAGCTTTCCGCCAACGTCGAGTGAATTTATAAATCTGGAAGTTTCCCGCAAAGGCGCAAAGCGCGCAAAGTAAATATATTTATTTTTTTGGAGTAACTTTGCTGCTTTGCGCCTTTGCGGGAAACTCTCTTTCCTTAAAGTTTCCAGAACATCGGAACTAAAACCATTGCGACGATAAAGACGACGACGGTTAAAATCGAGCCGATTTTGACGAAATCAAAAAAGCGGTAGCGTCCGGGCGTGTAAACGAGGACGCACGCCGGTTCAAGCGGCGTGATGAAAGAAAACGAAGCCGCGTAAGTTATTGCGATGGCAAAGGTTCTGGGATTTAGTCCGAGCGCGAGCGCGGTTTTTACCGCAATGGGCAGGACGACGAGCGCGGCGGCTTGGTTCGACATCGGCTGGGTCAGCGCGACGGTTAAAACGAAAAATCCGGCAAGCACGGCGAGCGCGCCGTATTGCTCGAAATAGGCGACGATTAAACCCGCCAGATATGTGTCCGTGCCGGTTTTTTCCATCGCCACGCCGAAGCTCATCATACAGGCAATCAAAACCAGCAGGCGAAAATCTATCAGCGAATAAAGCTCCTGATAGCGCACGGTTTTCGTCGCCAGCAGTAAAAGAACGCCCAAAAGCACGGCAATCGCCAGCGGAACTTCGACGCCGATGACAACTTTCGACAAGGAGAGCGCGAGAAAAAGTCCGAAGGCGGCGAGCGCCCAGCGGCGTTTTTCCGTTCGCATACTGCCCGCCGAAACGTCTTCGAGCAGCAGCATCTGACCTTCGACGACGAACGGTTCGATAATTTTCCGGTTGCCCTGCACGAGCAGAACGTCGCCGAATTTTAATTTCAGACTGCTGATTTTCTCCAGAAAAGTTTCGCCGTGACGGTTGACCGCGAGAACGGTTAAATCATAAGTGCGCCGGAAGTTTAAGGTTTTCAAGTTTTGCCCGACCATTCTCGAATCGCGCATTACCATAACTTCAAAAAGTTCGATTTCGCCGCCTTCGAGCGCATTATCGTTAAGCTCGAAATCGGATTTTAATTCTAATCCGGCTTCGGATTTTACATTTAAGATGTCGGCGAGTTTGCCTTCGACAAGCAGCAAATCGCCTGCTTCGATGCGTTCGTCGGGACGCGGCGCGATTCTCTGCTCGCCTTCGCGCATAATTCCTAAAACGTTTAAGTCTAATTCGAGGCTGATGTTAGCTTCGCCCAACGTTTTGCCGACCAGATTCGATTCGGGCAAAACCAGAACTTCGGAGACGTAATCGCGAATGTGATACTGTTCGGTGAGCGAATCGCCACCGCCGCGATTCGGCAGCATTTTTCTGCCGATTAGAAGCATATAAGCCATTCCGAAAACGACCATTAGAACGCCGACCGACGTGAGTTCAAACATCGAAAAAGGCGCGAGCTGCTGCCGGACTTGTTCGGGAATGTCGGGATTATTCTGGTAACGCGCCAGCGCGCTGCTGACTGCCAGATTTGTCGAAGTTCCGATTAAAGTGCAGCTTCCGCCCAAAATCGCGCCGAAGGCGAGCGGCATCAAAAGTTTTGACGGCGCAATGCGCGCGCGGCTCGCCAAACCCAAAACTACGGGGACGAACATCGCCGTCGTCGTCGTATTTTTTAAAACCGACGCGGAAATCGCCGCGACCGTCATTATCATAGCCGTCAGCAAAAGCTCGTTATTGCCGGAAATTCGATACAGGCGGCGTCCGATTAAATCGACCAGACCGGTTTTTATCAGCCCGCCGGTCAAAACGAAAAGCCCGCCGATAGTGATAATAATATTATCGCCGAAGCCGGAAACGCCTTCGTTGACGGTCAAAACTCCGGTAACGACTAATCCGATAACCAGAATAAGCCCGACAATATCGACGGGAATTTTTTCGCTGCCGAAAAGCACAAGGGCAACCAGCAGTAAAATCAATGTGATAGCAATTGGTGACATTGAGAAAAGGATACAGAAATTTTCGGGGTTTGAAAAGAAAACTTTTATCTAAAGATTTACTCGTCGGAACGAAAAATCTTGCCGGTAAATTTAACGAATCGGAAAAGTTTTTCATAAAAAAAAGCAGTCATTTAACCTGCTCTTTTTTATCTTCGATTGTTTTTTGTTTCGGTTAAGAATGAAAAGAATTTTGCCCGCGAAAGGGCGCGAAAGAACACGAAAAAGAGATAAAGCTAAAAAATAAATCGTTTTTATTTGTTCCAGATTTGTTTGCTCAAATTTTCTTTTTCGCGCCTTTTCGCGTGTTTCGCGGGCAATAAAATCTAAAAATCTATTTAGAAAAAGCGAATCGTGTAATTAAAGCGGACGCCGCGCCCGATTTCCATTTCCAACCAAACCGGCAACGCACGCGGACGCGGGCGCGGAAACAATAATGTCTGCGCTTATCTGGTGAATGTTTTTGACAACAGACCTAACTTTGAAAACTTTAACCCGTCGAACAATTCCTGCGGCAACAGATTCCAGAATTTTAGAGGTTTTTAGGAGCAATTTACATAAATGTTTGTACGAAGCAAACTGATTCAAACAAAAGCAGTCATATAATATGACTGCTTTTTTATTTTCTAAAGTTTCAATAATCGCTCGCGCAGAATCCGCGATTGCAACCGGCTCGACGCAATTTCCTGGTTGTTTTTTAACGTAATAAGATATGTGCCGCCGGGCAGCGGGCTGATTTTTGTAATCGCGTCCGTATTAACGAGCGCGCCGCGCGACAGGCGAACGAATTTTTCGGGCGCGAGACGGGCTTCGAGGTCTTTGAGACGATGATTGATGACGAATCTTTTGTTGTCGAGATTTGTGATGTGCAGCAGTTCGCCGTCGGCGACGATTGAAACGATTTCAAGTGTGGAGACGAGCAAAATTTCATCGCGCCGGCGGACGGGAATTCTTTCGAGATATTCGGGTTTTTTAAGCTCGTCGTAGGATTCCGCCGCTTTTTTCAGGCGTTCGGCTTCGTTTTGCCGAAAATCGGTTTGTTCGAGGCGTCCGGCAACGCGGTTTAAGGTTTCGCGCAGGCGCGCTTTTTCCACAGGCTTTAAAAGATAATCGACCGCGTTTAATTCAAACGCCTGCACCGCAAATTCGTCGTGCGCGGTAACGAAAGCGACGAGCGGCAAACAGCTTTTTTTTACGAGTTTGACCGCCTCTAAGCCGGAAACTTCCGGCATTTGCAAATCGAGCAAAGCTAAATCGGGTTTTGTCAGCTCTATTATTTCGATTGCTTCCGCGCCGTTTTCCGCCGCGCCGACAATTTCGACATCATCGAAGGTTTCGAGCAGATTCTTCAAAAACATCCGCGCCGGTCGCTCGTCGTCGGCAATAACAATTCTGATTTTCATAAGTTTTTACTCGCCGCCGGCGAAGTTTTTCCTTTGACCGGAAAAACGATGCGCGCAATCGCGCCGGACGGCGATTGTTCTACTAAAGTCAGCCGCGCCGCCGCGCCGAAATACGCTTGCAGACGATTTTCGATGTTGCTCAAACCGATGCCGTGAACCAGATTCGCCGGGTCGAATCCCGCGCCCGTGTCGGCGACTTCTAAAATCAAACATTCCGCGCCGCGCCGCGCCGCGATGCGAATTTCGCCGCCGTGTCTGGAATTTGAAATGCCGTGTTTGACGGCGTTTTCAACCAAAGGCTGCAAAATCAGCGACGGAATCTTTAAATAATAAAGCTCCGGCGGCGCGTCTATTTTTACCGTCAGGCGTTCTTCAAATCGAGCCTTTTCGATTTCCAGATAAGATTCGATAAGTTTTATTTCCTCGCCGAGCGTCGAAAATTCGCCGCTCGTTTTAAGAATCCCGCGCAGAAGCTGTGTCAGCTTCATCAAGGTTTCAAACGCTTTTTCCGGCGCGGCGTTTATCAAATAGCCGATTGTCGTCAGCGCGTTAAAAAGAAAATGCGGATTTACCTGCGCCCGCAGAGCGCGTAATTGCGCTTCGGTCGCCAGTTTGGAAAACTCCCGCGCCCGAATTTCCTGCTCGAATCGCTCGCTCGTTACGCGCAGGTTATCGATGCGCCGCGCCGCCAGCAGTCCGACCGCTTCGAGCATCTGAATCTCGTCGGACAACAGATTTCTGCCGCCGATAAAATTGCTCAGACGAATTTTATAAAACGGCGTTTCGACCGTCGGAACGAAAATCTCGGCGCGGCGCGGCGTAAAATTGACGGTCGGCAGATTAATTTGGGTTTCGCTTTCGAGAAGCTCGTTCCAACCGGCTTCCGCCGCGGTCAAAACCGCCGCCAGTTTTACGCAAACTTCGTCTAAAACCGCTTTAGCATCGTTTTTCTTTTCAATGGCGCGGGCGATTTCCGTTTGCAGCACTTCGTAATTTGCCCGCCGCAGAATGATTTTATCGACCAGCCAAACCCCGAATTTATGCAGTTTCGGATAAATCAAAGCCGTCGTCATCCATAAACCGATAACCAAAACCGCCGCCTGAACGTCGTTGCGGTCGTGCGTTTCGTGCCAGGCGAGCAGCGGCACGGCGACAAAAACATATAAGCCAAACGCGAGCGAAGCCAGAAGCAGCAAAGACAGCGCGCGTTTTAGAAACAAATCGGCGAAAGCGAAACGATAATCCTGAAGCAGAATGGCGAGCGCCAGCGGCAGAGAAGATTGGTGCGCGACCAGTTCGACAAACCACGAATTTTCTTCGGTTTCGTGGCTCAGATGAAGTGCCGAAACCGCGAAAATCAGCAGCGCCGTAATCCAAACCGCCTTTTTTTCCAATGTCTGGCGAAACGCGAAAATCAAAAGACCGGCAAGCAGCGCCAGTGCGCCGAAAGTTAAAATCCGCAGAGCGAGCGCCGACGGCGCGACGCTCGCAAACGCCGCCGCTTGAAAATGAAGCAGACCGGCAAAAATACTCAAACCGTAAGCCGCAAACGTCAGCCGGCGCAGGCTGCCGTTTTCGTTCTCGGAATTTTTCCACGCCGAATGAACGACGACCGACGGCAGAAAACCGAGCGCCGAATAGGAAATCGCAAGTAGAACGGGCGCAACCTTCGTGTTTTGAAAATCTTCCAAGATGAACACCGAAAGCTCGCCGACATTCCATAAAAGTCCTAAAACGGCGGTTGTCAAAAGCAAAAAATCAAACGAAAATTTCGCCCGCGCCCTTCGATGCCGCGCAACCATTGCGAGAAGAAGTCCGTAGAGCGCCACGCCGACCGTAAAGCCCAAAAGATTGATTAGCGATGCTGTATTCGACGAGTTCATCGGAAACGATTGGAGATTAAAAGAATAAAAAACAATTTTAGTTTAGCAAATTTCATTTTATCGAACGGAAGGCGGAAACAGCGCGTCAAACGTCGCTTATTCGGCGAGCCATAGACTTTTCGCACCGGCAATACGTATAATTACATCAAATTATCTTAATCAAAAGTTCTGCGCCTCTAAAATAACGGATTGCTTATGAAATTTGCTGGAACGGGAAAAGTTAAGTTAAGCGAGAAAATATCTTCCGCTATTGCCTCGGACACGCCTTTGCGCGATTTAGCCGGAAATTTTTCGCAGGTCGCGCGTTATGCTTTGAACGAAGCCGAAACGCTCTCAATCGAACAAGTTGCGATTCATCTTAAACGACTGCCGAAGAATTTCGACGGTTTTCGCATCGTTCATCTTTCGGATATTCATCACAGCCCTTTTACAGACCTCGCGCATATTTCGCGCGCAATCGAAATATCCAACCAGTTAAAGCCGGATATGTTTGTTTTGACCGGCGATTTCGTTTCGCACGAACCGGAATATATCGCTCCGGTGGCGGAAGTTTTAGGAAACCTGAAATCGGAGTTCGGCACTTTCGCCTGTCTCGGCAATCACGACCACTGGACGGACGCGCCGGCGGTTACAAATTTGCTGCGCGCGGCGAACATAAAAGTTTTAATCAACGAAGGTTTTCGTTTTCAGGCGCGCGGCGCTTCGCTTTGGCTGGCGGGCGTTGACGACCATATGGTCGGATTGACCGATTTACCGCTCGCGCTGCGCGGTTCGTTTCCCGACGAAATGAAAATGCTGCTGGCGCATAATCCGGCGATTGTCCGGCGCGCGGCGCGGGCGGGCGTTGACCTCGTTTTCAGCGGACACACGCACGGCGGACAAATAAAACTCCGTGACGAAGAGAAAAAAATACTGCCGCGCCGGAAATTAAAAAACGGGCTTTACCGGCGTAAAGACACGCAGATTTACATCACGCGCGGCATCGGCACGGTCGTTTTGCCCATTCGCTACGGATGTCCGCCGGAGATTTCGGTAATCGAGCTTCGTTCGGTTTGATTTTAGATTTTAGATTTTGGATTTGAAAACGAAAATAAAGCAACGATTGTCAAAATTTATCAATTGCGAAAATGTGGAAATACTCTAAAATTTATTCACCTTTAAAGTAATCAATGTTTTACTTTTAATCCAAAATCCAAAATCGAAAGATGTCTTCAAAAATCGTAACCTTGCCGAATCTGCTGACTTTCCTGCGAATGGCGCTGATTCCTCTTTTCGCCAGTTTTTTGTTTTACGGTCATCACGGATGGGCTTTGATTACTTTTATAATTGCCGGAATTTCCGACGGCATCGACGGATTCGTCGCGCGCCGATTTAACCAGGAATCGGAACTCGGCACGATTTTAGACCCGATTGCCGACAAACTTCTGATGACGACCGCTTTCGTCATCCTGACGCTGCCGAATATTTTTCCGCCGACACGTCATCTGCCCGTTCCCTTCTGGGTTACATCCGCCGTCATCGGGCGCGATGTTTTAATAATCGCCGTCGCGCTCGCCATTTTTATCATCACGGATTTTCGCGGCTTTAAACCGTCGCAGCTCGGCAAGCTCAGCACGCTCGTGCAGGTTTCCGGCGTCGGTTTGATTCTGCTCGCCGCCGTCTTCCCGATGCTTCAAAGTTTTTACCTGCCGACCGTTTACGCCAGCGTAACCGCTCTGGCAATTTTCTCCGGCATTCATTACGTTTTTTTCGTGGGCAAACTGATGCGCGAATCGGACGCCGACAAAAAAGTTTAGGCAAATTAAATATCTTATCCTTACGCGCTCAATTAAAGTTGACAATAGCACACTCAAATCTTATAATCTGAAGTGGCTCAGAAAAAGCTGTAAAAACTTTTATAAGCGAATATAAACGAACGACAGCAGAGTAATTTTAACAAACGGAGAATTTTAAGATGAGCAAAATTATAGGAATTGATTTAGGAACGACGAACTCGGTTGTCGCCGTGATGGAAGGCGGCGAGCCGGTAGTTATTACGAATTCGGAAGGCGGGCGCACAACTCCTTCGGTCGTCGCGTTTACCAAAGACGGCAATCGGCTGGTCGGACAAGTCGCAAAGCGTCAGGCGGTAACGAACCCGGAAAACACGCTTTACTCAATCAAGCGTTTTATGGGACGCCGTTATGAAGAAGTATCCGGTGAAATCAAACAAGTTCCCTACAAAGTTGAAAAAGCCGGAAACGGCGACGTTCGCATCAACGCGGGCGACAAGCAGTCCAGCCCGCCGGAAATCGCGGCGATGGTTTTGCAGAAATTAAAGCAGTCGGCGGAAGATTATCTCGGCACGAAAGTGGAAAAAGCCGTGATTACCGTTCCGGCGTATTTTAACGACGCGCAGCGGCAGGCGACGAAAGACGCCGGTAAAATCGCCGGTCTCGAAGTGATGCGAATCGTCAACGAGCCGACGGCGGCGGCACTCGCCTACGGTTTGGATAAAAAGAAAGACGAAACGATTGCCGTGTTCGACTTCGGCGGCGGAACGTTCGATATTTCCGTTCTGGAAGTCGGCGAAGGCGTCGTCGAAGTAAAATCGACGAACGGCGACACGCATTTGGGCGGCGACGACGTTGACGAAGTTCTGATTAAATGGATTATCGAGGAATTTAAAAAAGACCAGGGCATCGATTTAACGGCGGACAAAATGGCTTTGCAGCGCCTTAAAGAATCGGCTGAAAAAGCGAAAGTCGAATTATCATCCGCTATGGAAACCGAAATTAACCTGCCGTTTATCACGGCTGACGCTTCGGGTCCGAAACATTTGGTGATGAAATTGACGCGCTCAAAATTCGAGCAGCTTGTCGAACCGCTTCTTCAGCGATTGATGCCGCCGGTCGAACAGGCGATTAAGGACGCCGGACTTTCGGCAAAAGACATCGACGAAATCGTTCTGGTCGGCGGCTCGACGCGCATTCCGAAAGTTCAGGAAATGGTCAAAAATTTCTTCGGCAAAGAACCGAACAAATCGGTTAATCCCGATGAAGTCGTTGCCATCGGCGCGGCGGTTCAGGCGGCGGTTTTGGGCGGCGAGAAAACAGACATTCTGCTGCTCGACGTTACGCCTCTGTCGCTCGGAATCGAAACTCTGGGCGGCGTTTTAACGCCGATGATTACGCGCAACACGACAATTCCAACCCGAAAATCGGAAATCTTCTCGACGGCTTCGGACAATCAAACGTCGGTCGAAGTTCACGTCCTTCAGGGCGAACGCCCGATGGCGTCGGACAATAAAACGCTCGGCAAGTTTCACCTCGTCGGCATTCCGCCCGCGCCGCGCGGCGTTCCGCAGGTCGAAGTTACATTCGACATCGACGCCAACGGCATCGTCAATGTTTCGGCGAAAGATGTCGGAACGGGACGCGAGCAGAAAATCACGATTACGGCATCGTCGGGTTTGTCGAAAGAAGAAATCGACAAAATGATGAAAGACGCCGAATCGCACGCCGGCGACGACGAAAAGAAAAAAGCCGAAATCGAAGCGCGCAATCGGCTTGACGGTTTGACTTACAGCGTTGAAAAAACTTTCAACGAAAACAAGGAAAAACTCGACGCCGCTTCGTCAACCGAACTGGAAACGGCTATTTCCGAATCGAAAACGGCTCTTGCGGGAACGGACGCGGACGCAATGAATACGGCGTTTGAACGATTGCAAACGGCTTCGCACAAACTCGCTGAAGTTCTCTACAGTCAAACCGGAACTGATACCGGCGCGGCGGCGGGAACGGAAGACCAGGCAAGCTCGGCAAGCGCGGGCGGCGACGCGACCGCTTCGAGCGGCGGCGACGATAATGTTATCGACGCCGAATATGTCGATGTTGATGAAGATAAAAAGTAAACCGTAAATAGAAAATCGTAAATCGTAAATAGAGAAAACGCTTTATTTGCGATTTACGATTTTCGGAAAGATGAATGATAACGATTAACCATTAAAGATATGACGGTTCAAATCGAAGTTGACGAAAAAATGTGGGCGGAAGCCGAATCTTTGGCGAAGGATTTAAACATTGACTATACAGAGATGTTTTTGAATACTTTGCGTTCCGATTTGTATCGATTGAAAGAAGCTAGAGCTAAAGAGTTGACCGTTGCTGAAAAAGAGCGCAGACATCGTGAAAGTTACGAAAAGTTTCCCGTGCAGCC
>JALZOE010000262.1 GCA_030857325.1 Acidobacteriota bacterium | reverse complement strand
GCTGCGGCGAATCTCGGGCAAAGAAAAAGTCTGGTTCGGCATTGAAGCGAATCGGCGAATTTTAAGCGAAAATAATCTCGCCGACTTTGCCGCTCTTACCGAAGAATTGAAAATTTATCGCCGTTTCGACGCGGAAAATAAACGCCACGCTCTTTTTCGTCTCGCGCCCGAAGCGTGGCTCGAAGCGATTTTAAGGCGCGATATAAAACTGCTCGACGCTAATTTAATTTTGTCTCCGATTCATAATCAGTTTCGCGCCGAACTGGACAAAATAGATTTGCTCGCGCTTCGCCGCGATAATCGGCTCGTCGTCATCGAACTGAAAGTTTCGCCCGACCGCGAGATGATTTTTCAGACAATCGATTACTGGCGAAAAATCGAACTGCAAAGACGGACGGGGAATTTACAGACAGCGAAAATCTTCGGCGATTTGAAAATCGCGGACGAACCGGCGCTCTGTTATCTGGTCGCGCCTTTTCTGAGCTTTCACCGCGATTTCGATTTTCTGGCGCAGACCGTTTCAAAGGAAATCGAGATTTTCCGTTTCGATTTAAACGAAAATTGGCGGGAAGATTTGAAAGTAATGCAGAGAAAAAAGATTTAGCCGCAAATTGCGCGAACGGACACGAATAAGAAAACAACAAGTAATTTTTGCCGGTTTCAGTCCTCGCCGGGATAAATTGTCAAAAAGGTCTAAATAAAGGCGGATGTTTCCTGTTTAATAAAAACTTTGCTTTTTTTGTTCATAACCGAGAAACGTATTCTTACATAACTATTACGATTGCACTTCCGCCAACCTGCTAATCTTAAACCTGCCGAATTTTAGCAATCGTAAAAGTTATAAATGGAAAACGTCGCCCGAATCGAACAATCTCGTCTGAATATCAATTGGAAAAATTTATTTATCGTTGTAATCTTTCATCTTTTGAGCATTGCGGCTTTGTTCGTGTTTAGCTGGAAAAATTTGGCGGCAATGTTAATCGGAAACTGGATTGTCGGCAGTCTCGGCGTCGGGTTGGGTTATCATCGCCTGTTGACGCACCGCAGTTTCAAAGCTCCGAAATGGCTCGAATATACTTTGACAACGTTCGGCACGATGTCGATGCAGGACGCGCCCGACAAATGGGTGGCGACGCACCGGATTCATCACGCTTTTACCGAAACGCCGCGCGACCCGCACACGACTCGTCCGAGCTTCTGGTGGGCGCATATCGGCTGGGTCGTGATGGGAACGGCGCAGGACCACGACCGAGCGACATTTAAAAAATATATTCCCGATTTACTCAAAGATAAATTTCACGTCGCTTTAGCGAAATATTATTTAGTGCCGATTATACTTTCCGGCTTTTTATTATTCGCAATCGGCGGCTGGTCGATGGTTTTGTGGGGCGTTTTCGCGCGCGTCGTCGTCGGCTGGCACACGACGTGGTTCGTAAATTCGCTGGCGCATTTTTCCGGCAAACGCCCGTTTGAAACCAAAGACGATTCGACAAACAACTGGTTCGTCGCCATTCTGACATTCGGCGAAGGCTGGCATAACAATCATCACGCTTATCCGACATCAGCCAGACACGGCTTGAAATGGTATCAGTTTGATATGAACTGGATAACCATCAGCCTGTTCAAAAAACTCGGCTGGGCAAAGCAGATTCGCCTTTTCGACACGGAAAAACCGGCGACGGAACTCAAAAAAGCCGCTTAAAAACTGTTATTACAAAACTCTTACATTTACGGCTTGCAAATTTTGTTAGGATTTACATCATAGACACGAACGAGAAGGATTCGTAAATTTTTCAGCGATTATAAAAAAGAGGTTTTGATGCAGAACGTAATTGAACTTAAACAATCGAAAACGCGACCGATTCAATGGGTAACGGCGACGTTTGTCATAATTTTTCACGTAATGGCGGTTTGGGCGCTGTTTACATTTAGCTGGGCGAATTTGCTTGCCGCCGCGATAACCTGGTGGATTGCCGGAAGCTGGGGCATCGGTATCGGTTATCACCGGTTGCTGACGCACGGCGGATTTAGAGCGCCGAAATGGTTGGAGTATTTTTTCACCGTCTGCGGAACGCTCGGTTTGCAGTCGGGTTCTTTGAATTGGGTAACGACGCACCGGATTCACCACGCTTTTACCGAACAGGAAGGCGACCCGCATTCGCCGCGCGAAGGCACGTTCTGGTCGCACGTCGGCTGGATTTTGCAGGGAACGGCGCAGAATCAACCGATTGAACAGATGCGAAAATACGCGCCCGATTTATTGAAAGATAAATTTCACGTTTTTTCGTCAAAGTATTATTATGTTACGCCGATTATCGTCGGCGCGATTCTATACGCAATCGGCGGCTGGTCGATGGTTTTGTGGGGAATTTTCCTGCGGCAGGTTTTCGGCTGGCATTCGACGTGGCTGGTTAATTCGGCGACGCATCTGTGGGGAACGCGCCGGTTCGATACGCACGACGATTCGCGCAACAACGGTTTAATTGCCGCGCTGACGTTCGGCGAAGGCTGGCACAACAATCATCACGCCAATCCGCGCTCCGCCAAACACGGCATCGATTGGTATGAATTCGACCCGAACTGGGTTCAAATCAGATTTCTGGAAAAAATCGGACTTATCAAAAAGGTTCACGCCTACGACTTGAAAAAGGAAAGACAAAAAGCCGAAGCGATGCGGCAGGCGGCATAAAAGTAGTAAATCGTAAATAGAAAAAGACCGCCGAGTTTCAACTTTGAAATTCGGCGGTCTTTTTCTTTACCATTTACCATTTACCATTTACCATTTACCATTTACCATTTACCGTTAATGAGAGTTCCCGGTCGCCGCAAAACCGCGCTTGTTTTTCTCGTGCTTGGCATTTGCCTGGTCGCGCTGGCGGTCGCGCTGAATGTCGGCTGGATTTTGCTAAATCTGCGCGAAGTCGCGCTGCTGGTTTTCGGCGTCGTTTTTTTTGCGGTCATTATTACGGGTTTGGTTCTCAACACGACTTTTCTCCTGCGCGAGATTCGCCGCAACGAGCAGCAGGACGCATTTTTAAACGCCGTTACGCACGAACTGAAAACGCCGATTGCCTCAATCAGACTTTACCTTGAAACTTTGAAAACGCGCGAAGTCGCCGACGAAAAACGGCGCGAATTTTATGACATAATGCTCGCCGACAGCAACCGGCTGCTCAATACGGTCGAGCAGGTTTTGCAGGCGGGCAGAACCGGAGACGGACGACATCTTTTGAATATTTCGGATGTTGACGTTTTCAAACTGCTGCGCGAATGTGTTTCTATAATTCGGACGCGTTACAATCTGCCGGAAGATTCTTTTGAATTTACCAGAACCGAAAATATAATAACCGTTTCGGGCGACGCGACCGAGATGCAAGCGGTTTTTACGAATCTGCTCGATAACGCCGTTAAATATTCGGAAAAAGATGCCAAAGTTTTTATCGAAGCCAGAGATACGGGCGAAAAAACGGTCGATATTCGCATCAGAGATACCGGCGTCGGCATCGCGCCCGCGCAAGTAAAACGCATTTTCAAACGCTTTTACCGCATTCCCGGTCTTTCAACGCAAAAGGCGAAAGGAACCGGATTAGGACTTTTTATCGTGCAGTCAATCGTCAAGAAACATCGCGGAAAAATCACCGTCGAAAGCGCGGGCGAAGGCGCGGGTAGCACGTTTATCGTCAGTTTGCCAAAAACGAAAAACGGATAACGGATAACGGAGAATTTAATTTTCCGTTATCCGTTATCCGTTATCCATTATGAAAATTCTTATTGTCGAAGACGAACGGCACATCGCCGAAGGATTACGTTTTAATCTCGAAGCCGAAAATTTTGAGGTCGAGATTGCTTCGGACGGCAGACGGGCTTTGGATATTTTGCTGCCGCGTCATAAAGAGTTTGACGCGATTGTTCTCGACGTAATGCTGCCGGAATTGAGCGGTTTTACGGTTGCCAGACGACTGCGCGAAGCCGAAATTTTCACGCCCGTTTTGATGCTGACGGCGCGCGGTTCTCCCGAAGACGTTTTGCAGGGATTTGAAGCTGGAACGGACGATTATCTGCCGAAACCGTTTGAGCTGGAAATCTTTATGGCGCGGCTGAGCGGTTTGCTGCGCCGCCGCGAGTGGCTTCAGCGTGAAAAAGCGTCGGAAAAACTCGCCGCGTCAATCGATAAAATTTACGTCGTCAACGGCAGAACGATTGATTTTGAAAGTCTGGAGTTGTGGCGCGACGGCGTGGTCAATAACCTGACCTTGATGGAAGTCAAACTGTTGCGCTATCTGATTGAAAATGCCGGAGTTGCCGTTTCGCGCAAAATGATTCTCGAAGAAGTCTGGGATTTGCACGAAGACACCGACACGCGCGCGATCGACAATTTTATCGTCCGCCTGCGCCGTCATCTCGAAGACGCGCCCGAAAATCCGCGCATTTTATTGACAGTCCGCAGCGTCGGCTATAAATTCGTCAAAGAATAAGATTTTTAGCCGCAAATTTCACAAATGAACACGAATTAAAAGACAAATTAATATAAGTAATCGGACAGAATAGTTTTATGGATGTTCAAAATTATGTGGGTGCGGAAGCCCGCACGCGCGTAAGTGTGAAAAAT
>JALZOE010000261.1 GCA_030857325.1 Acidobacteriota bacterium | reverse complement strand
CGGGCGACCTTTAATCGGACGACCTTCAATTTTCAGCAAATCTATTCCGCGCCGCACAAACGGTCTGAGCGCGTCGTGAAGAGCGCCGGGACGATTCGGTAATCTGACCATCAGCGAAATTTTATTGCCCTGATTTGAAACGTCCGGTTTCTGAGCGAGCAAAACGAACCGCGTGTAATTTTCCGCGTGGTCTTCGAGATGCTCCTGCAATATCACGCCGCCGTAAATTTCCGCCGCGCGTTTTCCGGCAATGGCGGCTCTCGCCGGGTCTTTACTTTCGACGACGCGCCGCACGCTACTTGCCGTGTCGCTTGCTGTCGTCTGTTTGATATGCGGGCGCGAAGCGAAAAAACGTTCGCACTGCGCGAGCGCGACCGGATGCGATTCCACAATTTTAATCGTCTCCAGAGTCGCTCCCTGACAACCGATTAAAAAATGCGAAATAGGACAAATTATTTCCGCGGCGATACTCAAGGAGTTTTCGAGCAGCAAATCGTAAGTGCGATGAACCGAGCCGACGAGACTGTTTTCGAGCGGAGCCAAAATGTAATCCGCGCTTTCCTTTTCAACCGCCGTAAAAAGTTCTTCAAATGTCGGGCGCGGCACAGTTTGACAGCTTTCGCCCAAAAGCCTTATCGCCGCATCTTCGCTAAAAGACCCGTGTTCCCCCAAAAATGCCACCCGCGCGTCTTTTGCTAAACCTGTTAATTTAGCTTCTGTTCGACTGCTGTCTTCTGCTGAAGGATTAAAAGCGAGCTGCTGCGCGTGCAGGCATTCATCCATTATGCGCTGAAAGATACTCGTAACATTCTGCTCGCTCAACGGTCCGGTATTTTGCCGGCACAAGCTCTCCAAAACTTCTTGCTCTCGATTAGGGTCGCAAAGCGAAACGTCATCCCGCCGCTTAAATTCGCCTACTTTCAGAGCAATCTTCACTCGCTCGTTGAGCAGTCGAAGCAATTCAGCATCGATGGCGTTAATTTCCGCCCTTGGATTATTTATTCCTTCCTTCATTTATAAGCTCTTCCTGATAATTTCGGGCAAGCGCGGTAGTTTCTTCTGCGGTTTTAGCTAATCAAACCGCGCGCCAGAAATTCTTCCGCCCCCACTTCCAACGCGCCGACTTGAAACGATAAAGACGAATTAGTTTTTGAAACGTCGCGGTTCAACATTGTATCTTTTAATCTTATAAGAAAGAATCCGCTCCGTTGTATCCAGCAATCGGGCGGCTTTGGAACGATTGCCGCCGGTGGTTTTCAGAGCGTCTTTTATCAAATCTTTCTCAAAGGCTTCGACCGCTTGTTTGAGCGAAACCTGCGTAATCGTGCCGATCAGTTCCGCCGTCTGCAAACAACCGCCGCGCACCGCCGCCCGCCGAACTATGTGTTCTTCGCCGGTGTAGTCGCTCTCGGCTGCGAACTCGGTGTTGCCAAAGTTACTTACACTTCCAAACAACTCGGCGAAACCGAACTTGAAAATACGGTCAACCGGTATTTTACGCTCGAAAATTTACGTTCCGCTAATCAAAAGCTGGTTGAATTTCTCAACTCGCTGGAAATCCCGAATCTTTATCGCCGCGCTTCCGGCAAACTTCATACTTCCAGCGACGGTCAGAAATACGAAGTGACCGTCCCGTCCTTAAATGCCAATTATTCTTTCAAATATTTCGGACAAAACAAAGGCGTTTCGGTTTACAGCTTTATTGATGAACGTCAGCTGCTATTCTACTCGACCGTCATCAGCAGCTCCGAGCGCGAAGCCGCATATGTGATTGATGGACTGCTCCATAACGAAACGATTAAAAGTGACATCCACTCGACTGATTCCCAGGGTTTTACGGAAGTCGTGTTCGGCGTGACCCATCTGCTCGGCTTTACTTTCGCGCTTAGGCTTAAAAAACTTTCCAAACACCGGCTCTATTCCTTTGAAAAACGCAAAGTCTATGAAACCCAAGGCTTTCAAATTCTGCCGAAAGCCTACATTGATACCAAACTGATCGAAGAAAACTGGGATGACATACTGAGATTTGTCGCCACCATCAAACTCAAACGAACTTCCGCTTCGCAGCTTTTTAAACGTCTGAACTCGTATTCCAATCAGCATCCGCTTTACCAAGCCTTAAAAGAATTCGGGAAAATCATCAAAACTCTCTTCATTCTGCGGTATGTCGATGATTCCGAACTACGCCAATCAATCGAAAAACAACTCAACAAAATCGAACACGCGCAGCGTTTCGTTAAAGCCATCGCCTTTGGCAACAGCCAAGAAGTCTCCCAAGCCGAAAAAGAAGATCAGGAAATTACGGCAGAATGCCGCCGTTTGATTGAAAATTCGGTTATCTGTTGGAATTACCTTTACTTGACTCATAAACTTACCAAAGCCGATAAAGTTGAAAAAGATGAATTGCTCAAGGCAATCAAAGAAGGCTCGATCATCACCTGGCGACATATCAACTTCCACGGCGAATACGATTTTTCCGAAGAAAAACTGAAGGATTCGGTCGGTTTCGTCCTTCCCGAAACACTGAACTGGAAACTGGAAGAAAAACGGGAATGAAAAAATCAGATAAACTCAATAAACAATAGAATTACTTAAAATCCTATGAAACATTTTACCTTCTGTAACGACTTACCCACAATTCGCCAAATACCGAAAACTCAAAAAAACGGGTCATAAACGAGCGTTTTTGGTATATTGTTCTAATATTGCCTGAAAACAGGTTTTGCCAAATTTTATAAAACATTTTTACATTCGAGCATCTGCGAAAAGATATATTTATTACTGAATCCAAGTTAAATCTTAGGTAATGTTGTGTCTTTATAAAAAGATTGCTTTTTGCGAAAAGTCAGAAGTATACTCGTAGAGTACCGAAAAACCTTAATCTTCCGACACTCTCGAAGTAAACATTATGAATTTAAGAGGCGCTGGCACTAAAAATCTTTTCAGTGGATTTTCCACCTTTTTCGTTTTCTACTACTGATTCGCATAATTGCATATCTAAATTATTCGTGATATAAAACCTGTTAACGATAACTTAAATTTTTGTTACAAAAATAAAAAAGATAAAATTGTTCGCCAATAAGAAAAAATCTACTACTTTAAGCGATATTGCGACGGCTGCCGGCGTTACGCCGATGACGGTTTCGCGCGTGGTTAATCAAAACGGTTACGTCAGCGACGGCACACGCGATAAAGTTTTGCAGGCGATTAAGGAAATGAAATATCGTCCGAACGGATTGGCGCGTAGTCTGAAATTGCAGCGCACCCAAACTATCGGGCTGGTTTTGGGCGACATCGCCAATCCGTTTGCCGCCGAACTTGCCCGCGCCGTCCGCGAAGTGACGACGCTGCGCGGCTACAATCTGTTTATCAGCGTCAGCGAACACAGCGCGAAAGAAGACGTTGCGGCTTTCGATTCACTGGCGGCGCATCTGGTTGACGGTTTGATTGTGGCGACGCGCTCGAACCGCGCGGGCGATAAGCACTTGAGCGAAATGATTGAACACGGTTTTCGCGTCGTCTGCATCGGGCGCGATTTTCATCACGAAAATGCCGATTGGGTTTCCGCCGACAATCGCAAAGGCGGATTTGAAGCGACACAGCATTTAATTGATTCCGGTCATACGAAAATCGGTTTTATCGGCACGAGTTTGACGGGCGGAGCGAGTTTAAAAAGATTTCAAGGTTATCTCGACGCGCTTAAAAGCAGCAATTTGGAAGTCGAAGAGCGTTTTATCAGCGGCAACCCGCAGGCAGACGATGACGCGCCCGGTTATTCGACCGAAAAGCTCGGCTATGAAGCGATGAAACGGCTGCTCGCTTTGCCGAATCGCCCGACGGCGATTTTCGCCCGCAACGATTTTACGGCAATCGGCGCGATAAGCGCGATAAAAGAATCGGGCTTGCGGATTCCGCAGGATATGGCGATTGTCGGGTTTGACGATATTCCGATGGCGATTCACACTTCGCCGTCGCTGACGACCGTCAGACAGCCGACGCGCCGCCAGGGTTCGATTGCGGCGGAATTTTTACTAAAAAGAATTGAAGCCGTCGAGCAGCCCGAACGCGAAGAAAAAGTCCTGGAGTGCGAACTGATTGTTCGTGATTCGACCGTCGCGTCAGCGAAGTAGAGTTTCGTTTTTTACAAACCAAACAATTTAATAGTCTGAATTTTGAGCAACTTTATATTTTTAAGAATGTCTGTTAACGCTAACATAAAAATAACCGCAAATTTTTCAGCTGGTATTTTTTCGCTGCTGGCGGCGGTGATTTTTCTTTTCGTCGCTCCGCCGAAAACTTTCGCGCAGGAAATCCGGCGTGAACAGCCGATTGTCGCTTTTGAAGAATTGTTGAAGCGTCCGGTAAAAATGCGCCCGGAACTTGTCGGCAAACATCCGCGCCTGTTTTTTACCGCCGAAGATTTATCGCGTTTTCGGGAAAAAGCCAAAAATTCCGACAAAGAATTGTGGCAAGCCGTTTTGCGGGATATTCAAACTTTACGGCGAAACGCGCCCGACCCGAAGGACGAAGATTTATATAAAAGCGGACTCGATAAACGCAAGGAAGGCAGCATTTCGCAATATACTTTCGCGTTTCAAATTGCTCAGACGAGTTTTGCCTACGCGATTGAGC
>JALZOE010000260.1 GCA_030857325.1 Acidobacteriota bacterium | reverse complement strand
GATGATTTATGTGCGCCAGATGCACGCGAATCTGGTGCGTTCTACCGGTTTTAATCTCGACGTTGAGCGAGGTGAAACGCTCGTATCTTTTGCGAATCTGCCATAAGCTCAAAGCGGCGCGCCCGTGCGCCCTGATTGCCATTTTCGTCCGGTTGTGTTTTTCGCGCGCAATCGGCTGGTCGATTTGTCCGCTTTTTTCGGCGATTTCGCCGTGAGCGAGTGCAACGTAAGATTTAAAAACTTCGCGGCGTCTGAACTGCTCGCTTAGTTGTTCGTGAACGTCTTCGGATTTCGCCGCGACAATCAAGCCGGACGTGAGTTTATCAAGCCGGTGAACGATGCCGACGCGGTTTTCAAATTTTGAATCCGGTATTCGGAATTTGAAATGATAAGCAATCGCGTTGGCGAGCGTTCCCGATTTGACGCCCGCGCCCGGATGAACGACCATTCCCGCCGGTTTATCGATGACGGCTAAATGTTCGTCTTCAAAAACGATGTCGAGCGGAATATCTTCCGGCTCGAAAGTTTCGATAACGGGCGCGGGCAGTTCGATTTCGATTTGGTCGCCGCCGCGAATTTTATACGAAGATTTTGCCGGAGTTTCATTAACCGCAACATCGCCGTCGGCGACGATTTTTTGCAGACGCACGCGACTCCAATCCGCGATATTTTCGGCAAGATAAGCGTCGAGCCGTTTGCCCGCGTCCGTTTCAGACGCCTGAAAAGTTAGATATTCCAATTTTCACCCTTTTAATTTACTACCGGTTTCGCCGTTCGCAAGCGATAAATCATAAAACAAACTGCTCCGAAAGCGACGAGCAGGCTGATAAGCTGCGATGTCGAAAGTCCGGTCAAATCGGTCAAGCCGAACAAATTGCCGCGCGGGTCGTCGCGGAAAAATTCGATGACGAAACGAATTATACCGTAGAGAATGCCGTAAGCTATTAAAACCTGCCCGTCAAAGCGTTTGCGGCGATGAAGAAAATATAAAACGGCGAAAACGGCGAGCATCGCAAAAGATTCGTAAAGCTGTGTCGGATGCAGATGAAGCGCCGCGCCCATTTCCGTGTAAATCGGAACGCCGGTAAATTCGTGCGCCTGCTCGGTAAAATGCACGCCCCACGGCAGTTCCGTTCCTTTTCCCCAGCAGCAGCCGGCGGAAAAACAGCCTTGCCGCCCGAAAAATTGTCCGAGGGCGACACCGGGCGCAAATGCGTCGGCGACTTTCCAGAAATTTAATTTGTAAAAACGAACCAGAAAGACGAGCGCGAAAAAACCGCCGAGAAATCCGCCGTAATAAACGCCGCCGGAGCGAAGAAAATCGAGCGAAAAAATACTGACGTTATCTTCGGTGAAATACATCAGAATCTTCGACCCCAAAAGCCCGCCGATAATCGTCCACAAACCCAAATCGTAAAGCCGCTCTTTCGGTAAACCGTCTTTCGCGCCAAGCCGCGCCGCGACCATTAAAGCTAAAACCAAGCCGACGGCGAGCAGCAAACCGTAAGTGTTGACAGGAAAATTACTGATGCGAAAAAGTTCTGGATACATAAAAATTAGTTGTCAGCGGTCAGCGAGCGGTTGTCAGTCAATATTATTTTTAATTTTCCCTGTATTGTTCGGCTTCGGCTTCATCAGCCGTAAATTGCACGCGGTCATAAATTTCGCGCAGACTTAAATCGCATTCGATTGTTTCGATTCTCAAAACATCGCCGATTTCGCCGTAGCTCCTATAAATCCATTCGCCGCTCGCGTGTTTTGCGAAATGCTCGACAAACATTTTGTCCTGCGAAACTAAAACGTAATCGGTTAAAGTTTCGTTGCCCATTCGATATTTTTGAAATTTCGTCGTGCGGTCATGTTCGGCAGTCGAGGGCGAGAGAACTTCAAAAATCACTCGCGGATTCGTCAAAACATCTTTCTTTTTGTCGTGAAATCGCGGCTCGCCGCACACAATCTTCAAATCTAGGGTAAGAAAATAAACTTGCCGTCGAAGTGCGAACTTTCATATTAGGCGACAATAACTCGCACGGTTTGCCTTTCAATTTATTACGAACTTCACCGGAAAGATTTACACAAACGCGGCTGTGCGAAAGGCTTTCGCCTGCCATCTGATAAATTTCACCGTCGAGAAATTCGTGGCGCGCGTCTGCTTCGCGCTCGAAATTTAAGTAATCTTCGGGCGTGAAATTTGTCGCCGTTTTTATTTTCGCAAGCGCCATAAAATTTATTCGCCGGCAGATTTCGCTCCGGCTTTACCGACCTGGACGCGCGCCGGACGCAGAAGCTGGCTGCCGAATCGGTAGCCGCGCGAGTATTCAGCCGTAACGTGTCCGTCTTTTTCAGGCGCGACTTCAAGAGCGTCAATCGCTTCGTGCAGTTCGGGATTAAATGCAGTGCCGACGGCGGCAATCGGCTCGACGCCGACGCTGATTAACGCCTGCTCGAATGAACGCGCCGTGCCTTTGACGCCGCTCAAAAGATTTTCAAACGAAGCATTTTGCTCGGACGCGTTTATTGCCAGATTTAAGTTATCCAAAATCGGCAAAAGCGTCGTCAAAAAATTAAATTGACTTTGGCGCGCGCGGTCTTCTAAAGTTTTCATCAGACGCCGGCGCATTTCCGTCGTTTCGCGTTCCATTTGAGTTTTGATTTCTTCAAACTTTGCCTGCACGCCGACAAGTTTGCCTTCGGCGGCTTCGCGGCGCTCAGTTTCGGCTTTGAGACGTGTTTCAAGCTCGGTTTCACGCGCCGATTTTACAGTATCTTTCGATTTTTCGCCGCCGTCGGCGTTCGTATCGATTCGTTCGCCTTCCGTGTTAAAACGCCGTTTGTCATTAACCGGAACGTCTTCGGTTTGTCCTTCTAAAATTTCTTCGTCGATAAAATCTTGTTCGTTCATTTTTTTACTTTTAAACCAGTTGTTCATAAATTGAGATAAATTATTGTGTATTGCCGAAAAATCTAGTCTAGCAAACCATTCATCTTTTGGGAAAATTAGCCGCGAATTACACACATAACACCAATAAGAAACAAAAATAATTTGTGTATATGTGTGTAATTCGTGGCTAAAACTTCTTAAGCGGTTGCTGTTGCCACTTCAGGAGTGAATTTCAGCGCCTCGCCGTCGGCGGAGACGCGCAAAGTGCTGCCGTTTGAAATCTCGCCGCTTAAAAGTTTGACCGCCAGCGGATTTTGAATCAGCGTTTGAATGGCGCGTTTCAAAGGTCGCGCGCCGAACGTCGGGTCGTAGCCTTCGCTGACGAGCATCTCTTTTGCCGAATCGTCCAGAACGAGTGTTATTCCGCGCTCAAGAAGCGTTGTTCGCAGCTTTGCAAGCTGAACTTCGATGATTTTTGAAATCTGTTCGCGCGCCAGTTGTTTGAAGACGACAATATCGTCGATTCTGTTCAAAAATTCCGGTTTGAAATAATCTCGCAGCACTTGCGTAACGGCTTCGCGCATCTGTTTGTCGTCGTCGCCGATTGACTGAATTTCACGCGAACCTAAATTCGAGGTCATAATCAAAACCGTGTTTTTGAAATCGACGACGCGACCTTTTGAATCGGTAAGTCGCCCGTCGTCAAGTATTTGCAGTAAAATATTGAACACGTCCGAATGCGCTTTTTCGATTTCGTCAAACAGAACAACCGAATACGGGCGACGGCGCACGGCTTCGGTCAATTGTCCGCCTTCTTCGTAGCCGACGTATCCGGGCGGCGCGCCAATCATTCGCGCAACCGCGTGTTTTTCCATATATTCCGACATATCGAGCCGGACGAGCGCGCGTTCGTCGTCGAACATAAATTCGGCTAAAGCCTTTGTCGTCTCGGTTTTACCGACGCCGGTCGGACCTAAAAAGATGAACGAACCGATGGGGCGATTCGGGTCTTGAAGTCCGGCGCGAGCGCGGCGCACAGCGTTGGCAACCGCTTCGAGCGCTTCGTCCTGACCGATGACCCGCGAGCGCAGTTTGTCTTCCATCTGGACGAGTTTCTGCATCTCGCCTTCGAGCATTTTGGAAACCGGAACGCCCGTCCATTTGGCGACGACTTCCGCCACGTCTTCCTCGTCAACTTCTTCTTTTAGAAAAACGCCGTCGGTTTGCAGTTCCGAAAGATGCTGCTGCTCGTCGCCAATTTGTTTTTCTAGCGTCGGAATCGTGCCGTATTGCAGTTCGGCGGCGCGATTCAAATCGCCAGCCTGCCGCGCCTGCTCCAATTCCAATCTGGCTTGTTCGAGCTTTTCCTTGCCGCCGCGCATCTTCTCGATTTCGTCTTTTTCCGATTGCCACTGCGCCTTCATTCCGCCGGATTGTTCGCGCAAATCGGCGATGCGTTTCTCGATGTCTTCGAGCCGCGATTTTGATTTTTCGTCCGTTTCGCGCTGCAACGCTTGCCGTTCGATTTCCAATTGCAGAATTTCGCGTTCAAGCTCGTCGATTTCCTGCGGCAGAGAATCAATTTCGATTCTGATTTTCGACGCCGCTTCGTCAATCAAATCAATCGCTTTGTCGGGCAGAAACCGGTCGGTAATATAACGGTTTGAAAGCGTCGCGGCGGCGACAATCGCCGAATCCTTGATGCGCACGCCGTGATGAACTTCGTAGCGTTCCTTCAAACCGCGCAGAATCGCAATCGTATCTTCGACGTTCGGCTCGCCGACGAAAACATTTTGAAAA
>JALZOE010000259.1:4369-4683 GCA_030857325.1 Acidobacteriota bacterium | reverse complement strand
ACCTGATTGACCGCGGAGCGTGTTCGATAAACGGCGAAATCGAACCGGCGGGTTATCATTTGAAAAAGGACGATTTAATCGAAATAAAACTCGATTTGTCGGCGGTAACGGCAATGAAACCCGAACCGCTTCCGGTAGAAATCGTTTTTGAAGATGAAGAAATAATTGTCGTAAATAAATCGGCTGAAATGCTCGTTCATCCGACTTTGGGGCGGAAAAGCGGAACGCTTCTGAATGCGCTCGTCTATTATTTGAATCGAGAAATACTCGATTCCGCTCAAGCCGATGCGAAGCAAAATCAATCGACATTTATC
>JALZOE010000259.1:0-4359 GCA_030857325.1 Acidobacteriota bacterium | reverse complement strand
CGACAAACAAACGTCCGGCTTGATGGTTGTTGCCAAAACACCCGGCGCGTTAAGTTTTCTGTCCAATCATTTTCAAAGGAAATTAGTAAAAAAAAGATATTTTGCCGTCGTTGAAGGAATCGTTGCGGACGAAGCGGGAACGATTAACGAGCCGATTGGTCGAAATGATGAAGAAAAAAATTGGAGCGTCAAAGCCGACGGCAAATCCGCCGAAACCAATTATCGGGTTTTAAAGAGGTTTTCCGGTAAAACTCTGCTTGAACTCGAACCTGTAACCGGCAGAACCAATCAACTGCGAATTCATTGCGCGCATATCGGACATCCGATTGTCGGCGACGACAAATACGGCGGAATCGAATTTTCGCGCCTTTGTCTGCACGCCGCTAAATTAAGTTTTTATCATCCGGCGACAAATCTATGGACTGAATTTGAAAGCAAAATGCCGATTGAATTTGAACGACTAATAGAAAATAAAATCGCTTTTCGCCAAAAGGAAAATTATGTCTGTTTACGAAAATTTTCAGCCGATAAACCTCGATAGAATAAAAACTTACGAGCTTGCCGCGCGTCCGAGTAAAGTTACGATTAAAGATTTTGCCGAACCGCCGGACGAAGGAGATTCGCTCAAGAAATTTCTCGGTAAACTGCCCGATATTCTCGCGGTTAAATCCTTTAAAGAAATCGCGCGTCAAATTCGCCGTGCAAAAGAACTGCAAAAACCGATTGTCTGGGGAATCGGCGGACACGTCGTTAAAACCGGATTGTCGCCGGTTGTAATCGATTTGATGAAAAAAGGTTTTGTTTCGGCAATCGCCGCAAACGGTTCGGTTCTGGTTCACGACACGGAAATCGCGCTCGCCGGTTTTACCAGCGAGGATGTTGACGCGACGCTCGGCAGCGGCGATTTCGGCGCGGCAAAGGAAACGGGCGAACTGTTAAATTCGGCGGCGAAACGCGGCAGAAACGACCGCATCGGTTTAGGTGAAGCGATGGGCAGAGAGATTTTGCGGGCAAATCCGCCGAATGCCGCGGTTTCGCTTCTTTGCGAGGCGTATCAGCAAAAAATTCCTTTTACGGCACATCTGGCAATCGGTGCGGACATTGGTCATTTTCACGCTTCCTGCGACGGCGCGGCGCTTGGCGCGACATCGCACACGGATTTTAAGCTGTTCTGTTCGATTGCCAGGGAATTAAACGGCGGCGGAGTTTATTTAAACGTCGGTTCGGCTGTCGTGCTGCCGGAAATCTTTTTAAAAGCGGTAACGGTCGTGCGGAATTTAGGTTTTCCGTTAGAGGATTTCACAACCGCCAATTTTGATTTTATACAGAGTTATCGCCCGAATACAAACGTCGTGCGGCGTCCGACGGCAGACGGCAAAGGGCGCGGTTTTTCAATTACGGGTCATCACGAATTTACGATACCGTTGCTCGCGGCGTATATTTTATGCGATTAATTACATAAAAAAACTCCGTCGAAGTTTCAACGAAGTTTTTTTATGTTGTTGGTCAAAGGCGTCGATTAACGATAAATATTTTCGCCTCTGTTGTTACGCCATTCATTTTCAAAATAAGCGGCATCTTCATCCGAACGGGGATTTACGCCCATAACCACGCCGCCGTTTTTAACGCCTTCTTCATATTCTTTTGCGCGGTCTTCGGGAATTCCCGAACCGACTAATGCGCCGACTAATCCGCCGGTCAAACCGCCCGCGCCCGCTCCGGCAAGCGCTGCCGCTAAAGGTCCGGCGATAATCAAACCGACGCCCGGAAGCAGAACGCTCGTTCCGATAGCGGCGATACCGCCGATAATCGCGCCTAAAGTTCCGCCGATTGCCGAACCCGCGCCCGCGCCTTCAAGCGCTTTACTTCCCAATCCCGAATCGCCGACATCTTGACCGCTATACCACGAATCACGGGTTTGGTCGGTCATCATCAGATTAACATCATCTTTCGAGTAACCGCGGCTGATAGCTGAATTGTAAGCTGATTCCGCACTTTCGCGGTCTCTAAACATACCCGTCAACATTCCGCTTCTGCCCGTCGTGCCGGTGCTTGAAGTATTGCTTCCCAAAACATCGTTATTGGCTTGTCTGTTTGCACCGTAATTGGCTTGTGCTTCGCCTTCGCGCTCTAAGGATCTGTCGCCGGTAATACTGCCTGTAGCATCTTTAACATTACCGCTGATTCTGTCCCCTAATCCACCCATTTCTTCTTTTACTGTTCCGTCGTTATTCATAATAATCTCCTTTCTGACTTTAGAAATTTAGCTCAAAAGCATAAACCTAAAGTAGAGCAATAGATGTGCCATTAAATATTTAATTCAACAAATACAGGCTATCGGTTAAATAATGAGAAAAACTAAAGATATAAGATTGAACGACCTGCCGAAATTGTGTTTGATTTTGAAACACGTCGCGTAATTCTCACGTCTCTATTCGAGACAAATATAAAAATAAATTTTTCCCAAAAGAATTTTGATATTCCGCCGATTAAAAATCATCAGACCAGAACGGTTTGGAAAACCTGGATTCCAACCAGAATCCTTTAAATAAATCGATTTCGGGCGATTTTTCATTCTGCAAAATAATAGCGACGACATCGAAACGAAATTTTATATTATTTAGTTGGAAAATCTTTCGATACACGCGGGCGGTTCTGGTAATCTGGCGTTGCTTTCGTAAATCGACCGCCGCCAGAGGCGACGCGAATTTGTCGGACGAGCGCGTTTTTACCTCGACGAAACACAGAATATTATCGTCGTAAGCAATCAAGTCGATTTCGCCGGTTACGATTGCCCCGACGCGGTTTCTGCCGATTGGAATCTTGAAGTTGGACGCAGCCAAAAGGTAAGATTTTTTAACGAGATATTCGGCGGCGAGTATCTCGCCCGCTTGCCCGACGCCGCTTGAACTTGTTTCGGGCAAATGATTATTCTGATTAACGAGGTTGAATATTTCGGACATTTTTATATTTTTATATAAAGTAGATGGACAAAATAAAAACATATTTCACCGCAGATTTATACGAATAAACATAGATAAGAAGAACAGATAGATTAAGATAAGTTTTTATCGAAAAATCATCCGGTTAATCTGTGTAAATCTGTGATGAAAAAATCTTATAAAATAAATCTGTCCGATTACTTAAAGGAAAATTATGATGAATATTAAACTAATCAAAGGAATTTTTACAACAATTTTTATTCTTCAGGGCTGTCTGCTGACAATCGTATGTCAAACAAAGCCGACGGGCGTTGAATCCCGCAGCGGCAAATCAACCGGAGCGGTTAATTTAGATAAACCTAAAACTTATCAGATAAGACCGCAGGATTTGCCGAAGCCGTATGCCACCGAAAGCGCCAGACGCAATTCAAAAAATATTCCGCAGCCGGCAAACGCTAAACTTTCCATGCCTAAAGGCTTCAAAGTAAATGTTTTCGCGCAGGACGATTTCAAAAACCCGCGCTGGCTGGCGCTCGCGCCGAACGGCGACGTTTTCGTTGCCGATTCGCGCGCCAATTCGATTATAGTTCTACGCGATAAAGATAAAGACGGCGTTGCGGAAGAAAGATTTACATTTGCCGAAAATCTGAGCCAGCCGTTCGGAATGGCTTTTAACGGCGATTGGTTTTATGTGGCGAATACCGATTCGGTCGTCCGTTTCAAATACAAAAACGGTCAGACGAAAGCCGACGCCGCGCCCGAAAAACTTATAAACTTAACCGAAGGCGGCTATAACCAGCATTGGACGCGCAACATTATTTTTTCGCCCGACGGCAAAAAGCTGTATGTTTCAATCGGTTCGAGCGGAAACGTCGCGGTTGAAAAGGACGAGCGCCGCGCGGCGATTTCGGAATATAATCCCGACGGAACGGGTTATCGTCTTTTTGCTTCCGGCTTGCGAAATCCAATCGGATTGGCGTTTAACCTGGTAAATAAACAATTGTGGACGGCGGTCAACGAGCGCGACGGTTTGGGCGACGACCTTGTTCCCGATTTTGTAACGTCGGTCAGAGACGGCGCGTTTTACGGTTTTCCTTTTTCATACATCGGGCGGAACGAAGACCCGCGCCGCAAAGGTGAAAATCCCGAATTGATAAAAAAAGCGATTGTTCCCGATGTTTTGATAACGTCGCATTCAGCCGCGCTCGGATTGGTTTTCTACGACGGGAAAACATTTCCCGCCGAATATCGGGGCGACGCTTTCGTCGCTCTGCACGGTTCGTGGAATCGGCAAAAATTAACCGGCTACAAAATTATTCGCATCCGTTTTAAGGACGGAAGACTCGTCGATAACGCTTACGAAGATTTTATAACCGGCTGGCTTCCCGTCGAGACAAGCAACGAAGTTTGGGGAAGA
>JALZOE010000258.1 GCA_030857325.1 Acidobacteriota bacterium | reverse complement strand
GCGGGCGATGTATCAAACGGTCTTCAACGATTTTCGTCAATTGCTGGCGCAGTATGATTCGCAGTCGGGCGCGTCCGACGATACATCCGACGAAGCCGGTAACGGCGCGCCGCTTTTCGGAAGAAATAAAGCCGCGCAGAAATTGATGAAAGCGCTGAACGTGCGTCAGCAGATTGCGACGAGTTTAGCGGAACACGACGCGCCGCTCGCGCTCGCTTTTTTCACAGACAGCGCGCAGGCGGTCGCCAACCCGAAGATTCGCAAACAAATCGAGGAAAGCGACGCTTATTTTGAAATGCGTCTCTTATCGCAAATCGCCGCGCAGGATGTCGATACGGCGCTCAAATACGGGCGCAAAACTCTGGAGAAAGGATTTAATCGCCGGTTGATCGAGGTGCTGGAAAAAATCTACGAAAAAGACGCCGACAAAGGCGCGGCGTTCGGCGAAGATATTGTGCGGAAACTTAAATCGGAAGCCGATTCGAGCGAAAAAATTTCTTATCTGGGTTCAATACTGAGTTTGGGCGCGGACAACCTCGAAAAATTAAAAGAAAAGCCCGGCAAAAAACCGCTGTTCAGCGAACAATCGCTGCGCGAGATTGCCGATTTGCTGGCACGGCAAATTTTGAAAAATAACGACTTGGAAAATTACGACGCCTCCGGCTATGTCTCTCAAATCGAAAAATTCTCACCGGCGAGCGCCGCGCAGGTTCGACAGAAATTTACCGCTACAAGTTCGTCGCGGGTGAAATCCGCTTCGGGAGGAATGATGTCAGTAGTGCCGCCGCGTGCCGCCGGCGTCGCAAAAATTGTGGGTGCGCCGAACGAACAAATGCAGTTGATGGAAAACGTGCAGAATCTCGGCGCGAAACAGCTTTCCAAAGAAGAACGCGAAAAAACAATCGGGCAGGCGCGAAAAGCTATTGCGAATTTCAAAGACCCAAATCAAAAACTGTTTGCTTTAAGCGCGTTGGCTTTGCAAATCTCCGCGCTCGGCGACCGCGAACTCGCCGGACAAATAATGGACGAAGCCGGAAGTCTGATGAATTTGCAGCCGAAAAGTTACGTGGATTTTATGCAGATTTGGATGCTTTCGAGCGGCTACGCGCAGATTGACCCCAAAAGGGCGTTCCCGATTCTCGAAAACACGATTTTGCGGCTCAACGAGACGATTGCCGCGTTTGTAAAGGTCGGCGAATTTATCGATGTCGGCGGCGAGATGATTGAAGACGGCGAAATACAGGTCGGCGGTTTCGGCGGCGGTTTAACGCGCGAATTGACGCGCAATCTCGCTGGAGCCGATGCGACCATCCGGCATTTAGCGAAAACCGATTTTGCCGGAACAAAAGGTTTGACCGACAAATTCGACCGCGCCGAAGTTCGCATATTAGCGAAAATGCTCGTCCTGCGTTCTTTGTTCGGAAACAAGCAAGAGAAAAGGGAAGAATAACAAGTTGTTTGAAAAGTAATTTTACTGCCTGCGAAATACACGAACGGCACGAAAAATAAAACAAAATCGAAAGGATTCTTTTCGATTTTTCATTTCTTTCGTATGTTTCGCAGGCAAAATTCTTTCCTTTTAGTCAATCCGATTTAACCGAAGCTCGTTCCGGTCAGCCAATGTCCGCCGTCAACAACCAGCGTTACGCCGTTGATGTAGCTTGCCGCGTCCGAACACAAAAAAATCGCCGCGTTTTCAATATCTTTTATGCGTCCGAATCTTTGCAGCGGGATTTTTCGCGCCAGTTTTTCTTTCAGCGGTTCGGGCAAAAGACGTTTCATTCCTTCGGTATCTTCAATCGCTCCGGGCGCGACGCCGTTCGCGCGAATGCCGTGTTTGCCCCATTCGACCGCTAAATTTCTCGTCATCGCATCGACCGCCGCTTTTGCCGCCGAAACGTGAATCTGCAAAGGCGTCGCCGCCAGATGAAGCGTCGCGCTGACGTTTAGGATTTGCCCGCCGGATTTTTTCAATTCTTCAAACGCGGCGCGGCAGACGTTAAACGTGCCTTTCGCGTCGATATCCAAAACCGTTCCGAAGCCGTTTGCCGACAATTCTTCGGCTTTGCACAAAAAATTTCCAGCCGCGCCGTTGACGACAATATCGATTTTGCCGAATCGTTTGACGGTTTTACTTACCGCATTTTCAACTGCCGCAAAATCGCGCACGTCCGCGGCGACCGCCAAACATTCGCCGCCCGCCTCTTCGATTAACCGCCGCATCGGTTCGAGATTTTCAATTTTGCGCGAAGTTATGGCGACGCGCCCGCCCGATTCGGCAAAAGCGCGCGCGATGCCGCCCGTGATTCCCGTTCCGCCGCCGGTTACAAACGCGACTTTACCCTGTAGAATATTTTCGGCAAAAACTTTACTCATAATGATTTTGAGATTTTAGCACGGGGAAGAGTTTAACCACAGATTGACACAGATAAACACGGATTTATGGAAAGAAAATTAACAGGGATGAAGAGGATGAAGAGGATTAAAGAAAGGAAAAACAGAAATTTTTTTCCATCCCTGCCTATCCTCTTAATCCCTGTTAAAATATCTGTGTTTATCTGTGTTCATCTGTGGATAATTTTTCTCTTTTCCTGCCAATCGAAACCGACCGACTTGCGAACTCTTGCGCCCGCCGAAACCATTATTTATCTCGAAACGAATGATTTAGGCAAAACGCTCGAATCTTTGACCGAAACCAAAGCATTTGAAGAATTTGCAAAAGAAAAGACGGATTTCTCCGCGCTCGAAAACGTCCAGTTTGCCGTTGCTGTTACGGGTTTTGAAACTTCCGAACAGGAACTTTTCAGCGAGCGGTCAGAGTTGAATTTTAAGCCGCGTTTCGTTGCAATCGCCGACACGCACGCCTGGAATTTTAACGCCGTTTCGCTTGCCGAAAATCAAATCGGACGATTGGCGCGGCAGACTTACGGCGAGAACGTAAAATTTGAAAAATCGGAAAAGGCAGGCGCGAAATTTTTCGTCTGGACAAGCGCGGCGGACGGGCGCAAAATTTTTGCCGCCGTGTCGGGCGGTGTAATTTATGTCGGAAACGACGAAAACCTGATTGATAAATGTCTGGATGTCGGGCGCGGAAAAGCGGAAAGTTTGCTGAAAAACGAAAATCTGGCGCGGGCGCGGGAAAACACAAGCAGTGAAAATCAAATCGCTTTCGGCTACGTTTCAGGCGAAGGCGTCGCGCAGATTGCCAATCTCGCCGGAGTTTCCGCCGCCGTCAATACAACCGAAAACGAAGACGGAAGAAGTTTTATCGCCCGAATTCTGCCGCAGATTTTGCAAAAAACAACCAAAGAAATTTCGTGGACGGCGAGCAAAACCGAACAGGGAATCGAAGATAAAATTTTCGTTGCGACAACTGCGGAAGTCGCTTCCGTTTTGAAGGAAACTCTGCAAACATCGACACAACCGCCGACAAACGCGGCGGAATTTTTGCCCGCCGCCGTTTTTTCGGCGACGCGCTACGATTTGAAAAATCCGCAAATCGCGTGGCGCGGTTTGCTGCTCACAATTGCCAAACAAACCGACCCGATGAGCGGGAGATTTTTGGCTGAGTTTTCAAACAGTTTGCTCGCGCCCTTCGGCATCGCGGACGCCGACACGTTTTTGAGCCGCGTCGATTCGGAAATTTTCACCGCGAAACTGGACGACGCGGGCGAAAAATCAATTGCCGTCGCCGCGGTTAAAGATTTGGACGCGGTGAAAAAATCAATCGCCGAAATCGACTTTAAATCTCAGCCCGAAAAATTTGAGAACGCGGAAATATGGCAATCCGAAACGGGCGAATTTGCGGCGGCGTTTGTCGAAAACAAATTGATTTTAGGCGAACGGGAAAGCGTCTTTGAATGTCTGCAAGCCAAAAACAGCGGGCGAAATTTTACGAAAAGTCAATATTTTCAAAAGTTTGCCGAAAGCAAAGCCTCAGCCGTAACTTTCGCCAAAGACGCCGATTCGACAAAAAAAATCGTCGAGGTTTTGGGCGAAACGAAAGACGGAAACACAAAAATCAATTTTATTTCATTGACCGAAACTCGTTTCACTGAAAAGGGAATCGAGCGCAAAACCGTTTCGGCGTTCGGTTTAATCGGGAGCATTTTGGAACGGTTGAAAGACTAAAACTTCACTGATAGAGAAACGATAAAAGTTACACACTTGGATAAAAAGATTGCAGATTGAAAATCGTTTTCTGTTTGATAGTGAAGAGTTGACAGCGAACAGTTGATAGCCGCGCGTTCGAATTGTTCACTGTTCGCTGTCAACTCTTCACTGACTTTCAGTTATTTTTGTTTCAACTGCGTAACTTCTGAACGAAAAAGATTGTATTTTTAGCAAGAGAATAAACGCGAAAAAGCGCGAAAGACACAAAATGAATAAAATATTTTGTGTCTTTCGCGCTTTTTCGCGTTTATCGTTTTTGACTTTCCTATATCTTTCCGGTGAAATTTATTTCTTTGCCTGTCGCTTTAAATTTTTTACGTTGCGTTCAATCCAGTTTTCGGCTTCTTCAAAATACGCGAATTGGCGTTCGTCGCGGCGAAAGGCGGGCGTGTGGTTATAGCGTCTGCCGCTTCGATGAACGGTCGGGTGAAAAATGTGCAGCATTTCGTGATAGACGACGAATTCGACAACGTATTTCGGCACTTTTCCGCCGTCCAGCGAACGGCTGACGACGATTGTTTCGTGCGCCGCGTCGTGATGTCCAAGAA
>JALZOE010000257.1 GCA_030857325.1 Acidobacteriota bacterium | reverse complement strand
AAGCGTTTACCGGCGCGGCGAAAGGCAGAAAAACATTTTCAAAAATCGCCTGCTGCAAAGAAATCGTTTTATCGTTTGCGCCGTCGAGATTTATTAAACTAAAAATGCGTCCGAGCGCGCCGGAGGCGACGAACAAAACCAGCGCGTTGACGCCGAAAATCGCAAACGGTTTCGACCATTTTTTATAACCTTTGATGTCAATCAGCCAGTAGCAGAAACCAAGAAAACATAATGCTAAACCAGCCGTATAAACAACATACGAGCTTGTCCAGAGCGGCTTGTTAATCGGAAACCAAAAACTCCAAATCCAGCCGAGCGCCGTCAGACAAACACCGGCGAAAAACATCGCCGCAACCGTTTCGTCTCCTTCCCTTTTCCGGCGCAGCCAATGACCGCATAAAATTCCGGCTAAAGTCGTGGCGACTGCCGGAACGGTCGAAAGCAAACCTTCCGGGTCAAAAACTTTTGATGATTGCCAAATGTGATTTTCAGTTAAAATCCGGCGGTCGATATACGCCGCGAGATTGCAGGTTTTGTCGTTAAACGAAGTGATTTCGCAACCGGGAACATTTATCAAAGTCATCAGCGTCCAGTAAATAAATAATAATGAAACGGCGATAACAGCTTGCTGCCGCCAGTTTGTTTTGACAAAAATCAGCGCGGCAAAAAGATAACAGAGAGCGATTCGCTGCAAAACGCCCATTATTCTCACCGTCGAGATGTCGAGCCATTCGCCTTTCGTAAAATTGTAAAAAGGAAACGTCGCTAAAAATAAACCGAGCAGAAAAATAACGGCGGCGCGTTTGAAAATCTTCAGGTAAATTTCACGATTAACCGCGCCGCTTTCGACTCTTTTGCCGAGCGCGAGCGTGATGGAAACGCCGACGATAAACAGGAAAAAAGGAAAAACAAAATCGGTCGGCGTTGCGCCGTGCCATTCGGCGTGTTTAAGCGGCGAATAAATCGCGCTCCACGTTCCCGGATTATTTACAAGAACCATTCCCGCAACGGTCAAACCGCGAAAAACGTCGAGCGAAAGCAGGCGATTTTGTCCGATTTCTTCTGCCATTATTTAATTTTCCCTGTTTACTGAATTTGAAAATTAAAACATTTATAGAATGAAAAGATTCTCCCGTCAATCAAAGTCACAAACAATTCGGCTAAAAATTACCAGCTGTTTCTAACTCGCAAATGCGTGATGTGCGCCGTGTGATGGCGGCTGTGCCAATCGTAAAGTGCGAGAAAATTTTCAAGCCTCCACTCGCCGGAATTCGGGTGAATCAACTTTCTCTGAAAATCTTCTTCGCTCATTTCCATTAAAATCTTCGCCCAGCGCAGGTGAACGCCTTGAATAATCTGCATCGAAACGTCAACCGGCATTCGGCTGTCGGGCAGTTCCGCCCAGCGGTCTTCAAAATACGGGCGAATCGTCGGCGCGACTTCGGTTAAAGCGAGTTTAAAGCGAACGAACGAATTTATATGGCTGTCGGCAATATGATGAACCGCCTGCTTGACAGTCCAGCCTCCGGGACGATACGGCGTTTCGAGCTGACTTTCGTTCAAGCCTGAAATCGCTCTCGATAAATTATCGTGAAGATTAAGAATCGTTTTGATAAAGCCGTCTCTAATCGCCGGAGTTACCGCAATATTTTTATCGAACTCGCCAATCGGGAAACGTAAGTCTTCGTTCATTTTCTACTCTCCAAAATAATTTTCAAATCTCGTAAACTCTTTCAAAAAAGCCATTTTTACCGTGCCGGTCGGACCGTTTCGTTGTTTGGAAATCAGCAGTTCGGCAATTCCGGCATTTTCTTCCGAAGGCTTATAATATTCGTCGCGGTAAATAAACGTTACGACATCGGCGTCCTGCTCGATACTTCCCGATTCTCTCAAATCCGACATCAGAGGTTTCGGCGGATTGCGGGCTTCGGGCGCGCGCGACAACTGCGAGAGCGCGATGACCGGAACGTTCATTTCTTTGGCAAGCGATTTCAACTCACGCGAAATCTGCGAAACTTCCTGCTGGCGGGATTCTGTTTTTTTCGAGCCGGACATTAACTGCATATAATCGACGACGATTAAATCGAGTTGTTTCTGCTCGGTTGCCAGACGGCGAACTTTGGCGCGCATCTGAAGAACGGAAATTCCGGGCGTGTCGTCGATAAAAAGTTTCGCTTCGGAGAGCGTTCCGATAGCTTCGGCAAGTCTGCCCCATTCGTCGCGCGTCAAATACCCGGTTCTGAAACGATGCGCGTCAACTCTCGCTTCGGAACTGAGCATACGCATAACCAATTGCTCTTTCGACATTTCAAGCGAGAAAACGGCGACAACCGCTTTTTCTAAAATCGCCGCGTTCTGCGCCAAAGTCAGACACAAAGCGGTTTTTCCCATCGACGGACGCGCCGCAATGATTATTAAATCAGTTTTCTGCAAACCGGAAGTCATCTGGTCGAGGTCGCGAAAGCCGGTCGATAAGCCGGTTAAGGCGTGCGATTCTCTTTTGGCGAATTCCTGAACCTTTGCTAAAACGGTTTCGGCAATCGGTTTAACGTGGGCAAATCCCTGCCGCGTTTTTGCGTCGGCGAGAGCAAAAATCATTCGCTCGGCATTGTCTAAAATTTCTTCGGCGGTGTCTTCTTCGGCAAGCGCTTCGCTGGTGATTTGATTGCAGACTTTTATCAGATTTCTGGTAACTGATTTGTCTTTAACAACTTTTGTGTAATCTAAAATGTCTGAAAAGTGCGGCAGCCCGTAAGTCAAATTCGTAATGGTCGAGATTCCGCCGATGGCGTCGATTGCGCCGTCTCTTTTAAATTCCTCGCCGATTAAAATCGGGTCGATGCGCTCGCCGCGCTCGAAAAGTGTAATCATCGCCCGAAAAACGCGGCGATGGAGCGGCGAATAAAAATCATCGGGTCCGATTTGTTCGATAGCCTGCGAAATCAATTGATTATCAAGCAAAATCGCGCCCAAAATCACGCGCTCACTCTCCGAACTGCTCGGCAGCGGTTTTTCCAGAAATTGTTCGGGTGTTGCCATTTCTTGAAACTAAATATAAAGGAATAAGAAAAATAATTTTCACAATTCCTCGATTTTATTTACTTTTTAATTTTTTATAGAAAAAAAGACTGCAAGCTGTAAATGCCTTGCAGTCTTCGATGCTACTACAAACCGGGCGAACAAACAAAGAATTTTTCGCCGATTTATTTTGCCGTTTTTGATTAACTTTTGGTTTCTTCCGAAGCGCTTGAATCGTCTGTCGCCTGAGCGGAATCATCCGATTGAGCCGCCGGTTTTTCCGCCTTCGGCGCGTCGATTTCGCCTTCGCCTCTGACCGAAACCGGAATTTGAATCGCCACTTCACGATGCAGTTTGACGCCGATTGTATAATCGCCCGTTTCCTTAATCGCGTCTTTCAAAACTATTTTGCGGCGGTCGATTTCATAGCCTTGAGCTTTTAAGGCTTCGGCAATGTCCATCGAAGTAACCGAACCGAAAAGCTGTCCGCCTTCGCCTGCCTTTCGCTCGAATGACAAAGAAATACCGCTCATCTGTCCGGCTTGCGCGTCGGCGGTCGATTTTTCCTGCGCCGTTTTTTTCAAAAGAGACTCGCGCTCCTTTTCAATCTGGTTGATATTGCCCTTTGTCGCCATCGTCGCCAGACGCTGCGGAAGAAGATAATTTCGGGCATAACCCGCTTTTACTTTGACGATTTCGCCGCGTCCGCCGAGATTTTCAATATCTTCGCGTAATAAAATTTTCGTTGTTGCCATAACTGTAATTTCCTTCCTTTTTAATCGGTAACGAACGGAATCAATGCCATCGAACGCGCCCGTTTGATTGCCTGAGCAACCCGGCGCTGTTCTTTAGCCGTTATTCCCGAAATACGGCGCGGCATAATTTTTCCGCGTTCGGGAATAAAGCGTCTCAAAAAATCGATGTCTTTCCAATCGACGTAATCGGGAACAAACGTGCCTTGCCGACGACGCTGGTAACGGCGCGGCATTCTTTCATTCTTTTGCTCGCTGACAACATCAATATCGACGGCGACAACATCTTCATCAAAATTTTTAGGTTTTTTGTCAATCATATCTTCTCCTCGTTATTGATTTTGCTCGGCAAACTCCTGTTGAGATTCCTGATTTCCGCCGCGATTTGAAGCGGCGCTTCGTCTATCCTGGCGCGCGTCGCGTTTTGCTTTGAGTTTGTCGGCGGTTTTACGGTCTTCGTCAACGCGGACGGTGATAAAGCGAATAATCGCGTCGTTGACGCGCATTCTTCTTTCGAGTTCAAATATTTCCTTGCCCGAACCTTCGACTTCAAGTAAAACGTAATGACCTTCGGTTTTCTTGTCTATCGGGTAAGCCAGTTTACGGCGACCCATATTCTCCGTGTTTGCGATTGTTCCGCCCTGACTTTCGATAATCTGGGCAATCGTTTCGTTAATTTTCGTTACATCGTCATCCGCCGTTTCGGGCGCGACGATATACATAATTTCATATACTCTGTTATTTGCCAATTTCTTTCCTCCTTTTGGCTCGTCTAGCCTCATTTTCTCGAAATGAAGCAAGAAGGGTTAATTTGAAGGATAAAGGATAAAGGCTAAGGAATAACAAAATCTTTGCTTTTTATTTATCCTTTATCCTTTATCCTTTATCCTTAGTTAAATTGCGCCATCGCTTTTTCCACTCCGTCCGTAATGGCGCGGGAAATCGCTTCGGC
>JALZOE010000256.1 GCA_030857325.1 Acidobacteriota bacterium | reverse complement strand
GCCGCAGATGGGAAATTTTAACGGTGAAACGATGATGCTTCCGCCGCAGTTGCCGAGCGGCGGCGACGGTTACGGCGACGGACAGAATTTCTGGAGCGGCGAAGGTCCGCCGCGCGGCGCGCCGCCCACTTATATCGGTCCGGGCGGACAGGTTATCACGATTCCGGGCGACGGAAGCAGTCAGTTTATGCCGACTGAAAACGGGCAGTATATTCTCGTTCAACCGGTAAACGCGAACACGAACGCGCAACCCGTGCCGACGGCTACGCCGAAAGGCGGAAAAACTCCGCCGGCGGCAAACACGCAGCCGACGCCGACGCCGAACGCGCAGACTCCGGCAGAGACAAAACCGACGCCTGCGCCGAAAACCGACAAAACTCCGGCGACAAAACCTGCTCCATCTCCAAAAACCGCTCCGCCAACTTCGAGCGAGAAACGCCCGCCGAGCGGCACGGAGAAAGATACTCAATAAAATTAATTTTAAGTTATACGCAAATAAAAAGTCGTCATACAAACATTTGTATGACGACTTTTTTATACACTGATTTTTAGAGAAACCTGATTCAACGTCGGTTCGAGATAAGCGAAAACAGAGGAACGATAGCCGCAAAAATGCACAAAAGTCGCGAAAGAAACGGAGAAGAGAATTTTACTTTGTGTGTTTTGTGCATTTTTGCGGCTATTATTTCATATCCCAAACTCAGGTTATTTGACGAATTTTCACGAATCGGCGCGGATTGATTCCAAAATATTGCGCGCCGCTTCGATTATATTTTCCACTCTTATACCGACTTTCAAAATACCGCTCGGCGAAAAGTTCGAGTTTTCGATTTCGGCTAAAACCCGCATCAATTTTTCCGGGGCGACGCGCGCGTTTTCGCCTAATTTGACGGCGACGCCTTCCTTTGTTTTATCGACCGAGACGACGCGCATTTCTTCGGCTAGTTTTCTGAGGCGCGCGTATTCAAAAAGATTTTCGACCGATTCGGGCATTTTGCCGTAGCGGTCATTTATTTCCGAATAAATCCGGCGCAAAACCTCTTCGTTATCAGCCGAAGAAATGCGTTTATAAGTCCGCAGGCGCTGGCTCGTCTCGTTTATATATTCGTTCGGAATCGAAACATCGACGCCCATATTTATCGAAACGCTCGTTTCGTCTTCGATTTCGTCGCCCTTCAATTCGCCGATAGTTCGTTCGAGCATTTTCGTGTAAAGGTCGAATCCCAAAGCATCGAGTTGTCCCGATTGCTGACCGCCGAGAATATTTCCCGCGCCGCGCAGTTCCAAATCTAAAGCCGCAATTCTAAATCCCGCGCCTAAATCGGAAAATTCACGAATCGCGCTTAATCTTCTTCGGGCAATCGGCGTCAATTCCAATTCGCTCGGAATCAATAAATAAGCGTAAGCGCGGCGGTTTGAACGACCGACGCGCCCGCGCAGTTGGTAAAGCTGCGACAGCCCGTAATTGTCGGCGCGATTTATGATTATCGTGTTGGCGCGGGCGATGTCGATGCCGTTTTCGATAATCGTCGTGGCGACTAAAACGTCGTATTTATAAGCGACGAAATCGAGCATCACGTTTTCCATTTCCTTTTCGTTCATCTGCCCGTGTCCGATGGCGATTCGGGCGTTCGGCGCGCATTTTTGAACGAGCGCGGCAATCGCTTCGATTGTTTCGACGCGGTTGTGAATAAAGAAAACCTGCCCGTTTCTGGCGAGTTCGAGTTCGATTGCCGATTTGATAACGCCGTCCGAAAATTGAACGACCTGCGTGTTTATCGCCAATCTATCGCGCGGCGGCGTTTCAATCACAGACATATCGCGCATTCCGAGAAGCGACATATTCAAAGTGCGCGGAATCGGCGTTGCGCTCAAAGTCAAAACATCAACCTTTTTCTTTAACTGCTTTAATTTTTCTTTATGCGCGACGCCGAAACGCTGTTCTTCGTCAACGACGACAAGACCGATTTTCGGCAGCTTCACGTCGTTCGATAAAATGCGGTGCGTGCCGATTAAAATATCGACTTCACCTTTTTCGGCTTGTTCGACAACCGCTTTTTGTTCTTTCGGCGAACGGAAGCGTGAAAGAAGTTCGATTTTGACCGGAAAAGCGGCGAATCGTTGTTTGAAAGATTCCGAATGCTGATACGCCAGAATCGTCGTCGGCGTCAAAACCGCGACTTGTTTTCCGTCCATCACGGCTTTGAAGGCGGCGCGCATCGCCACTTCCGTTTTGCCGTAGCCGACATCGCCGACGACCAGTCTGTCCATCGGAACGTCGATTTGCATATCTTTTTTCACGTCCTCAATCGCCGCCGCCTGGTCGGTCGTCGTCTGATACGGAAACGCGTCTTCAAATTCTTCCTGCCACGGCGTATCGGCGGAAAACGCGAAACCCTGCACCAATTTTCTTTCGGCGTAAAGCCGCAAAAGCTCGTCCGCCATATCGCGCATCTGGCGTTTGGCTTTGGCTTTTGTTTTCTGCCAGCCCAAACCGCCCAAACGGTCTAAAGTCGGCGTCGCCGCTTCGCCTGACGAATAGCGCGAAACCAAATCGAGACGTTCGACGGGAACGAATAATTTGGTATTTTCGGCGTAAATCAAGAGCATAAATTCGCGCTTCATTCCGCCGGTGTCAAGGGTTTGCAAGCCTTCAAAGCGAGCGATTCCGTGGTCAACGTGAACGACGTAATCGCTCGCTTTCAAATCGCGAAAATCGGAAACGAACGCCGCCGTTTTGCTTTTCGTTCCTTTGCGCGTGTCTTTGGTTTTCGACGGCGCGACGGCTTGCGAATTTTCGCCGAATACGTCCGTTTCCGTGTAAACGAGCAAATCGAATGCGGGAATCTCGAAACCGTTCGACAAATCGCCGACGAGCAGGGAATCGGCGGGCAGAGAAATGTTGTAATCGCGCAAAATTTCCCCTAATCTTTCGGCTAAACCGTGCGACTGCAAAACTATTTGTAAATGGTTTTTGGTCTTTGGTCTTTGGTCTTTGTTTGTTGATTCTTCTTTCCGAAGACCGAAAACCGAAAACCGAAGACCGCTTTTTATTTCCGCTGCAAAATCGTTTACATTGCCGTGAAACTTGCGCGTCGAGCGCGATTGGATTGAAAACTCTTTTGCGATTTCCACGGACGGAAATAGAAAAAGCGGCTTGCTTTCCGATTTGTTTTTACCGATTTGAATTTCTGGATTGTCGTTTTCAAACGCCAGACTTTCGTCGGTTGCCGAAGCCGATTTTCCCAAAGTTCTAAGCTCGACGCGTTTTTGTTTGTTGAGCTTTTCGCGCAAATCGTCAGCGCTTAAAAATAATTCGGTCGGCGATAAACCGATGTCGTCGGCTTCGATTGTTTCACTAAAACGATTTGCCAGATTTTCATAGTAAATCGAAAGCGTCTGCTCGCAGATTGCCGGTTCGTCAACGACGAAAATGCAGTCTTTTAGATAATCGAAAACGCTCGCCGCGCGCACCTTTACAATCGGAATCAGAAATTCCCAGCCGGAAAAATCTTCGCCTTCGTCGGCAAACTGCGTGCGGTCAAGCAAATTTCTCGAAAACCTTTCGTCCGAAAATCTTTCGCGGGCGAAAAACGCCCAGTCTTGAAAATCCTGCGCGCTCGCCGCAAACTCGCGCATCGGCGCGATTGAAATTTCTTTTAATTGGACGGTTGAAAGCTGCGTTTCCGGGTCAAATTCGCGAATCGAATCGACCGTATCGCCGAAAAATTCGACGCGCGCCGGATTTTCCTGCGTCGGCGACCAAACGTCGATTATTCCGCCGCGCACGGAAAATTCGCCGATGTTTTTTATCGGTTCTTCGCGGACGTAACCGCCGGAAATCAGTTTTTCGAGCAGAAGTTCTGGCGCGAAATCTTCGTCGCGCTTGAGAACCGCGCCGAGCGCGCGCATCTCGTCGGGCGCAACCGTGCGCATTATCAAAGATTTGACGGACGCGACGACGAAAGCCGGCTGGTTCTGCGATAAATTCCAGAGCGTCAACGCGCGTTTCTCTAAAGTTTCGGCGTGCGGCGAAACTCCGGCGTAAACATCCGATTCCATCGACGGCAAAACCAGAAGTCCAGAGTCTGAAGTCCTGAATCCTGACTTGTCATTACTCGACTGCGGACTGCGGACTGCGGACTGCGGACTGTTTTTCCGCCAGAAATTTAAATCACATTCCCAATTTTCCAATTCTTTGTTTGAATCGGCGACGACGACGAAAGTTTTTTTTGCTTCGGCTTGCAACTTTGATAAAACAAAGGCGCGGGCGGCGATTGACGTTAAACCGCTCAGTGAGATGACGCGCGCGCCTTTGCCGATTTCACCGCGCAGGCGTTCAAATTCTGTTTTTGATTCGGACGGAAAACTCATATTTGTGTAAACCACAGATTACCATATTCAGAATCCTGAATTACAAATTACGAATTACGAATGTCTGACGGGTTTTCACCAATTCGTAATTCAGGATTCGTAATTGATTCGGCGTGGTTTATAATCTTTAACTTAACGAAAATACTTATGAACATTCCCGAATTTGACGAAATCGTCGAGCCGAACGACCAGACCGAAGCGCGCCGCGAGCATCTTGAAAAACTGCGCGAAATTGTCGGCAACGCGTATCCGAACAAATTTGAACGCTCGCGTGTAACGGGCGAAGAAGATACGATTACGCGCGTCGCTGCGTTTGCAAAACAGGTTAATGAAAAATACATTCCGCAAT
>JALZOE010000255.1 GCA_030857325.1 Acidobacteriota bacterium | reverse complement strand
AAATCGACAACTTTTCCCTTTCCTTCGTCGCCCCACTGCGCGCCGATAATTACAATAATCATAAATTAGCAGTCAGCGGTCAGCGGTCAGCGGTCAGTTGTAAAACATTTTCCACTTTCCGTTTTCCGCTTTATATTATCTTCTCCAATTTTCTCTGAGCATTGCGTAAATTACCCAATCGGTAAAGCTATTGTTTTCAAATCCGGCTTGCCGGTGAATGCCTTCGAGCCGGAAATCGAGACGTTCAGCAATTGCGCGGCTTTTTGTGTTTAGAGCGCTGCAGTTAATCTGCACGCGGTTTAATTGCATTTCTTCAAATAAATAATCAATTAAAGCGCGGCTGCATCTGGTCATTAAACCGTTTCCCTGCGCCGATTTTGCCAGCCAGTAACCGAGATGCGCCGATTTGTTCGTCGTATCGAGGTGATGAAAACCGACCGCGCCGACAATTTTTTCATTCAGCACAATACTTGTGCTGAAACTGCCGGTCGTCGCAAACTCGCTCAAATTTCCCCGTATGTATTCACGCGCCGAATCAACCGAATAATCGTCGTCCGCCCACGGCATCCAGAGTTTTAATTGTTCCAGATTTTCACGCACGACCGTGTAAATTTCTTCCGCGTCGCGCTCAAGCGGCAAAACTAATTTCAGTTCGTCGTCGATTTGAAAACTGAACATTTTGTTCGTCAACCGCAAATCGTAAATGGAAGGAATTTACAATTTACGATTTCGTCATTTGATAAAGCCGCGCGTAATTGCGCGCCGCGTTTTGCCACGAATTATCGACCGACATCGCGTTCCGTTGAATTTTGCGCCAGGTTTCCTTTTCGTGATAAGCAAAAAGCGCTTCGTAAATCTTTTCGAGAAATTTATCGGCGCGAAATTCCGCGAATTTGAAGCCGTTTCCCGTTCCGTTTACGCAGTCGAAATTCTCCACCGTATCGTCGAGTCCGCCGACCGCGCGGACAATCGGAATTGTGCCGTAACGCAGTGAATACATTTGATTTAACCCGCACGGCTCAAAGCGCGAAGGCATTAGAAACATATCGGCGCCGGCTTCGATTAAATGTGCCAAATCTTCGTTGTAGCCTTTGTAAATCCCGACTTGATTAGGCGTGTAATCTCTTAATTTCTGCAAAAAATCTTCGTAACTTTTATCGCCCGAACCTAACGCGACGAAATACGCGCCGGTCGCCAGAATTTCGCCGACGGTTTGCTGAACCAATTCAAAACCTTTCTGCGCGGTCAGCCGCGTAACCATTGCGAAAATCGGTTTATCGAGATTTGCAGGCAGAAAAAATCTGTCCAGAAGCGCGCGCTTGCATTCGAGTTTCCCGCTCAAATCCGAAGCGTTAAAGTGCGCGGGCAATTGAGCATCGGTTTCGGGATTCCAAACATCGTAATCGACGCCATTCGTAATTCCAATCAAACGATTCGAGCGCTCTCGAAGAAGCCAATCGAGACCGTAACCGTTTTCCGCAGTTTGAATTTCAAAGGAGTAACGGCGCGAAACGGTCGAGAGCTTATCGGACGCGCTCAAACCGGCTTTCAGCGCCGAAGCCGCGCCGTCGGCTAAAAAATGGTTGCGCTCCCGTTCATTGCCGAAGCCGAGTTTCCAAAGTTCTTCAGCGCCGAAAACACCTTGATACGCGAGATTGTGAATCGAAAAAACCGTCCGCACATCGCGCCAGTAATCGTCCCATTTGCGGCGCGAAGCAATCTCGACCGCCGCGAAACCGCAATGCCAATCATTCAGGTGAACGATGTCCGGCGGCGCGCCGATGCGTTCGAGCAGTCGAAGCGCGGCGTGATTGAAAAACGCGAAACGCTCGTAATCTTCACGAAAACCGTAGATTGAAGAACGATGAAAATATTCGGGCGCGTCAATTAGAAAAGTCGGCGAGCCGTTCGCTTCGCTGTAAAAAACCTTTGTTCTAACAGGTCGCCCGCGCCAGTTGAACTGTAAATCGTCAAACGCGACTTTCGACAAGTATTCGCCTTTCGTTTGCAGGTAACACGGCGTTATCAAAACCGAATCGACGCCGATTTGCTTCAGCGCCTTCGGCAGCGCGCCCGCCACGTCGCCCAATCCGCCTGTTTTTGAATATGGAACTGCTTCCGCAGCCAGAACTGCAACGCGCATTTTTATTATTGTGCAAAATCGATAACCGTTGATGTCGAAGCCATCGGAGAATATCTTTTCGACGGCAACGGATACGGCGACAGATTCACAAGAACCGTAAAATCTCCGTTTTCCTTCCAGTCCTTCGGCGTAACCTTTGCTTTGAGAGTCATTAAATTCGTTCCCTTTTTGACTCGCTTGCGCGCAGACATTCTGAAAGCCGCCGAATCATTGACGTTGAAACCGATTGCCACGCTGCCTTCGTCCATCGTTTCGAGCGTGTATTCGATTTCGATTGTAAATTCGTTTTCTACACCGTCAACTACCGGAGAAGCGGCGGTTACGCTGACGATACGAATTTTATCCTGATTCTCCGCCTTCGACTGATTTGCGTTCTGCGCGTTTGCCGCCGTCGCCGAAAAAACCGCAAGCAGCATTAAAAAAAAGAAAATAAAGTTGTTTTTCGATTGTTTCATTTTATAAACCTCACGCCCGATAAATTTTAATTCTCTTGCCCAAAAAGAAATCGTGAATAGAAAAATCGTTGACATTATAACGACACTATTCACGATTTACTAATCGGTTATTTACAAAATTTAGCTTTGCATCGAAGCGAGGAATTCCGCATTAGCTTTTGTTTTGCTCAACCTTTCCAGCACGACTTCCATCTGCTCGACGGGCGAGAGAGGATTTAGAACGCGGCGCATCACCCAGATGCGGTTGAGGTCTTCTTTATTGATTAAGAGTTCCTCTTTGCGCGTTCCCGAACGCTGCAAATCGATTGCCGGGAAAAGACGTTTTTCGCTCAAACGGCGGTCGAGATGAATTTCGCTGTTGCCCGTTCCCTTGAATTCTTCAAAGATAACGTCGTCCATACGCGAACCCGTATCAATCAAAGCGGTGGCGATAATCGTCAAACTTCCGCCTTCTTCGATGTTGCGCGCCGCGCCGAAAAATCGTTTCGGGCGTTGCAGCGCGTTTGAATCGATACCGCCCGACAGAATCTTGCCCGAAGGCGGCACGACGGCGTTGTGCGCGCGGGCTAATCTGGTAATCGAGTCAAGCAGAATCACAACGTCGCGCTTGTGTTCGACCAGACGTTTCGCTTTTTCGATGACCATATCGGCAACCTGCACGTGGCGCGTCGGCGGCTCGTCGAACGTCGATGAAATAACTTCGCCCTTGACCGACCTTTGCATATCGGTAACTTCTTCCGGGCGCTCGTCGATAAGCAGAACAATCAAGGTTACTTCCGGGTGATTGACCGTAATCGAGTTGGCAATCGTCTGAAGCAGCATCGTTTTGCCGGTGCGCGGCGGCGCGACAATCAGAGCGCGCTGACCTTTCCCGATTGGCGTTACGAGGTCGATAACCCGCGCCGAAACATTGTCGGGCGACGGAACTTCCATTGTAAGCTGCTCGTCCGGGTAGAGCGGCGTCAGATTATCGAAGAAAACTTTTTCCCGCGAGTGTTCGGGTTGTTCAAAGTTGATGGCTTCGACCTTAATAAGCGCGAAATAACGCTCGCCTTCTTTCGGCGGGCGAATTTGTCCGCTTACGGTGTCGCCGGTGCGAAGGTCGAATTTGCGAATCTGCGACGGCGAGACATAAATGTCGTCGGGACCCGGCAGGTAATTATATTCGGGCGCGCGCAGAAAACCGAAGCCGTCGGGCAAAGTTTCGAGGACGCCTTCGCTGAATATCAAACCGCTTTTTTCGGTCTGCGCGGCTAAAACCTTGAAGATGACTTCCTGTTTACGCATCCCGCTCGCGCCTTCGACGCCCATTTCCTTGGCGATTTGCGTCAACTCGGAAATCGATTTGTCTTTTAATTCGGCTAAATCCAAAGTCGCCGTAACGTCGGGCGTCTGCCGATTACCGCTGCCGTTACCGTCTTCGCGCTCGGTTTTTTCTGCTTTCACTTTCGGCGCGTCGGGAGCGGAAGAGGAATCTGTTTCCTGTGTTTCTTCGGGTTTTTCGTCCCGCGGTTCCTCCGCGCCGTCTTCGGCGGCTTTGGTCGTTCTTTTCGTTCTTGATTGCGTTGTTTTTGTTGCCATTGTTTTATCCGTTTGTTTGGGGTAAGTTCCGGGAGTTTAGAATCAAATAAAAGGCACGAATGAAACCTTAGTAAAATGTTTTGAAACGATAAACTCTTTGGAAAAAAAAATTGTATGGATTTCCGTCGCGGATGAAATTGAATTTAAGCTCGGTTGCTTTTCAAAAACCCTGAGTTTTCTTTGGGAATACTCAATTATTACTCTATCGATTCAAATAAATCAACTTAACACTTCATTTTTTTTCCAGAGCGTTTCCAATCTCGTGCCAAACCGCGTCTTTTCCCTTTCCCGTTTCAGCCGAATAAGCAATTACGGAACTTTCGGGAAACAGCGCGCCGATTTCCTGTAAACTTTTGTTCAGCTTATTATTGGAGAGTTTGTCGGCTTTGGTTGCGATGACCGCGTGATTTTTTTGGTGAAAAACGAGCCATTCGTGAAGCTGCCGGTCAAGCTCGGTCGGTTTATGGCGCGAATCGACTAGATGTATCGACAATACCAATTCTCGCCGGTTGGCAAGATAATCTTCCGCCATTTTCCCCCAATCGGCGCGCATC
>JALZOE010000254.1 GCA_030857325.1 Acidobacteriota bacterium | reverse complement strand
CCGGTAAAATTCATTGTAAAGATTTGTTCGCTTGAATTCTTTGGGCGAGATTAAATCGGTAATTTTCAGCGTCTCCGACCGCCGCTCGACGATATACGACTTCATTAAAGGATTTTCGTGAACATATCGGGCAAATGCTTCCAAATCTGCGGGCGAAATATTTCCCGCGTTTTCCCAAGCTATTCCGGCATATTCGCCGCCGTAACTGAATCCGGTAAAAGCCACGCTGTCGGCGGAGATGATTTTTGAAGCGGCGGAAAGCGTTCGTTGCGGCAATGTCTGAGGGTCGGAATCGGCGTTTAGATTTTCGATTGCCGAAAGTAAAAGCTGCAAATCCTGAAAAGATAAATGTTTCAAAACGAAACGCTCCCGTTGATAAAGAAAATTAGAATTTGCCGAGACGCGGCGTGAAAAACAGCGAACGTCTCTTTTAATTTACGTATTTTTACGTATTTTACAGATTATAATTATCTGGAATCAATCGAAAAGTAAAGCGTTTTAGAGCGGCGGCGCGGACTGAATTTACTGCGGAAAGTTCATTTGTTTGAGAATCGCCTGAAAACGCGCGTCGCCGCGCAGAGAATCGAAGGCGGGCGAATGACCGACGGACAAAACGTCGGGAACACGGGCTTCAGCCGCTTTACTGAGCCATTCGACGGCTTTGTCTTTTTCGCCGAGAGCGGCGTAGCTTTTCGCTAAATCGGTCGGGTAAACGTAATCTCTTTCAATCAGACTTTCGAGCCAGCCGGCTTTTGCGCGGGCGAATCCGCGATAACCTTCTTTCGGAAATGATTTTTCCAGAGTCGCTATCCAGCCGGTGTTAGCTTCTTCAATCACCATTGCTTCCTTCCAGGTATCGGCGGCTTCCTTATAATCGCCTTTTTGTTCGTAAATCTCGCTGGTATTGTAAAGCAGCGAAGCGTTTTTCCTGTCGATATAGAGCGCGTCTTTAGCGTAGCTGACCGCTTCGTCGAAACGCCGCGCGAGATAATACCCCTGAGCGATTTCCTGTAAAATTCGCGGCGAATGCGGTTCAAGCGCGAGCGCCTGTTTCTGCTGGACGAATCCTTCGTCGAAACGACCGGTTTTATGCAGAAATTCTCCATACCAGTGCCGCGCCAGAACATTGTTCGGATTGACTGCGACGGCTTTCTTAAAATTCTTTTCGGCGTTTGTCCAATCATAATCAAAGCGATAATTGAGGAAAGCGAGCGCGGTTAAGGCTTCGTCGGAATCGGGGTCGAGTTCCAGAGCGCGTTCGGCGCTTTTGTTTGCCATCGGAAAGGATTCGCGCGAGGCGGAAAGTCCGAAACCCGCGTAAAGATTATTGCCGTGAAGAATATGCGCGATTGCCAGACCCGAATGAGCGTCGGCAAACGACGCGTCCTGAATCGTCGCCTGCTCGAAGTTTTCGACCGCTTTCTCGTAATCTTTTGTCGAGCGTTTATTTAAATGATGCCGCGCCAGCAAATATACTTGGTATGTTTGGTAATTCGCCGTCGCCGTCGGATTTTGAATCTGCTTGAGTTCTCCCAATTGGCGGGCGATGTCGAAGACAATCTGATACTGTGGCTGCGCTAAACTTCGCGCGTTCAGCGAATAACTCTTTTCCCACGCGACCGCGCCGCTTCGCGAATTGATGATTCGCACTTCCAAATCGCTCATTCCGCCGCGCTCCCGAATTGTTCCCGTAATCAATCCGTCAACCATTAAATCGTTTCCGATTTCTCCTAAATCGACGGCGGGCGTGTCGTAAAAAGCGGCGGCATTATACGACACCAAACGGGCGTCAGTAATGCGTCCGAGATTGTAGGTCAAATCCTGCGTCAATTTCTGGGCGGCGACGACATTATCGGGCGAAGTGTTTTCGACCGTGAACGGCAGGACGGCAAACGAGCGAAGAGTTTCGGGTTTCGCGGGCGATGTTTGATGCAGCCAAAAGGCGCTGACCGAAAAAATAACCAGCGCGGCGGCAAACAAAATTAAAAGCTTTTGCCAGACAGTCGCGGCAAACGGAATTTTGCCTGATTTCTCCCGCGATTTTTCAGTCGTGTTTTCCGCGCTGCCGTATATTTTAGCAAAGTCTTTATGTTCACCCGGTTTGACGGAGTTCGATAAAACGCCTGTATTCGACTTGTCAGCCTCAAACGTATTTTGCTCGCCGCTTGAATTGTGATAATCGTAAACCTGCCGGTGCAGAAAACGTAAATCTTCGATAATTTCGGCGGCGGATTGATAACGCGCCGCAACGTCTTTCGACAAAGCCTTTTGAATGATTCTGTTCAGTTCGGGCAACTCGTTCGCCAGCGGCAAAACGGGCGTTTCCTGTAATAAAATAGCCGCCTGCACGTCGCTCGGCGTAGCGCCCGCGAACGGGCGCTCACCGGTCAGCATTTCGTAGAGAACCACGCCGAGACTCCATAAATCGGTGCGCCCGTCGATTTTCGCTCCGCGAATTTGTTCGGGCGACATATAGGAAGTAGTTCCCATAATCATACCCGGCAAAGTTTCCAGCGATGTCGGACCTTTGGCGGTTCTTTCTTCGCCTAATTTGGCAAGTCCGAAGTCTAAAACCTTGACCTGTCTCCTGTCGGTCAGCATAATGTTTTCCGGCTTGATGTCGCGGTGCGTGATTTGTTTTTCGTGAGCGGTGCAGAGCGCGTCGGCAATTTGTATAGCGATTTCGACAGCCGAGCGCAAATCAATTTGTTTCGCCTTTAGTAATTCGCGCAGCATTTTCCCCGGAATATATTCCATTGCCAGAAAATACATTCCTTCGCAGATGCCGAATTCGTAAATATGAGCGACGTTTTGATGAGAAATCGCCGACGCCGCTCTTGCTTCCTGCTGAAAGCGCAGCAGATTTTCCGAGTTATTGGTAATGGACGGATGCAGGATTTTGACGGCGACGAGGCGTTCGAGGCGCGTGTCTTCAGCCAGAAAAACCACGCCGACGCCGCCGCGTCCTAAAATTTTTATCGAGCGGTACGAAGCAAAATCTGATTTTTCGAGCAGTTGATTAACATCTTCGTCGAGCAGCTGCGCGACGAGCGGAAATACCGGCTGCTCTAAAATTTTGTCCGATTGGTCGTCGGCGGCGAGCAGCGAAACGATTTCTTCGCGCAGTTCAACGTCGTCGCCGCAGGCTTGCTCGATTAAGGATATTCTCTCCTCGACCGGCGCGGATATTACCTGATTAAAGATTTTTTCGATTTTATCCCATCGCTCTTCCTGCTTCATACATTATAAAGTCAGCTTTTTTTCGTAACGCGCGAAAAAGACGTTGAAGCCCGGTAATTATTAAAAATTACTTTCTTTCAGCAGCTTCTGATTTCGCGCGCGAGCCAGGCTTTGGCTAATCGCCAGTTGACCGAAACCGTAACCGGAGCGATTCCCAGAGCTTCAGCCGTTTCTTCAAGCGTCATCCCGCCGAAATAACGCAGTTCGACAATCCGGCTTTTGGTCTTGTCGAACGCGGCGAGCCGCTCCAACGCTTCGTCAAGCGCAATCAGTTCGGCGGATTTTTCCTTTGTTAAAACTATCGCCTCGTCGAGGTCAACGTGTTCCGCGCCCTTGCCGCGCTTGTCAGCCAGCCGGTCGCGCGCGTGATTAAGCAGAATACGGCGCATAATCTGAGCCGAGAGAGCGAAAAAATGCGAGCGGTTCTGCCAGTGAACCTCGCGCTGGTCAATCAGTTTGACATACGCTTCATTGACCAGCGCGGAAGTTTGCAGCGTGTGATTGCCGCGCTCGCGGCGCATATAATTATGCGCGATTTGGCGCAGTTGTCTTTCGACAATCGGAAGCAGTTGGTGAAGCGCCGACTCCTCACCGTTGTTCCACGCTATAAGCATCTGCGTAACAGTGTTCTCAGACATAAGCTACTTCTCCGGCTAAGGCGACAGCCGTCAATCAGTATCTTTTAAGCGGTGAGTCGCTTCGTTTAATTTATAAAAGAATACTGTCCATAAAATATTTGTCTGTTACCTTGATGACATATAGGATGAATTTTTAATTTTCTCTTTCCGGTAATACAGCAGTCGGGAACGAAAAGACTCGATGCTAATCGAAAAATTTTACAACCGACAAATACTCTTACGTTTTGACGAACAGTATACTTTTAAAATGCAGAACTTGAAAATACGTAAAATTACGTATTTTCAAAATTTGAACCGGTAAAACTTTCGGTCGAAAACGGGAGAACTGAAATATCACGCTGAGTTTGAAGATTATAAATTCTCTTTTTCCAATACTTGATTCGGTTTATGTTTACTGTCGGCAGTCGTAAAAACGGTTTCTAAACACCCGTTAAATACTGCCGCTCTCAGAATTTCCGGTTCGGATTTAGCTAATCGCGCGCAGAGAGTAAAAACCGAATCGTTTAGAAATTTATCGTCTCTTTCAATTTCCGAAACAAGCGCGTTGATTTCATCATTGAGTTCAATGTCGCCCGCGCTCTTTTGAGCGATAAATAATGTCCTTTGTTCAATCGGCAAAATCAACGCTTCATTAAAAATTTCTTCTATCTTTTGCCAGTGTTCCGCTTTCATTAATCGTGATTTAAAACTCTCCTTAAATCATTAACGCCCCGAAATTAAACCAAACCTATATATCAATACTTCGGACAGTTTTTTGATTGCCTGAAGCCCAATAAAATCAAGGCTTCTCAAATGACCAAATTCTTTTTTCAACATTAAATCAAACTTAGGTGTTGAGCTAAGTTTGATTTAAATAGTCT
>JALZOE010000253.1 GCA_030857325.1 Acidobacteriota bacterium | reverse complement strand
TTCGAGCATTTCGCTCGATTCGTCCTTTGAAACCGGAAATTTTCGCAAAACATCGCTTAAGCCTTGAATCGAAGTCAGCGGCGAGCGCAATTCGTGCGAGACAAACTGCAAAGTTTCGGCTTTCAAACGGTCAAGCTCGCGCTGTTTCGTGACATCGAAAAACAAAATCAAAATGCCGATGACCGGCGAATTTCGGGTGTTGTCAAAATCACCGAAAGCCGCGTCGTCTGCGGCGGTAACGGGCGAAAGCTGCAACAGAAAATGTCGTGTTTCCGCCGCCGTTTCCGTAAATTCTTTCTGCGCGATTTCGCCCGCCAAAACTTTTTCGAGCGCGTTTTCAAATTCGCTTGCCGAAAAAATTTCGCGTTTGACAAAAAATTCTGCGAGATTTTCATTGAGCAAATTTTCGGCTTCAATTTCAAACAATTGCGGCAGGCGTTGATTGGCGAAAACAATCCGGTTTTCCGTATCGGCAACCAAAACGCCTTCGGTCATTCCGGTTAAAACGCGGTTGATAAAGCTCATCCGCGTTAGCAATTGAGCGGTGATGTCGTCAACCGCCCGCAGTTTCCATTCCAGATTGCGCGGGACAATTCGATTTTTTTCTTTCGTTTGTTTGTTGTCGTCGAGAAGAAAACCCTTCTGCGCTTTGGAAAGCGCGTTCAGTTTCAAATCCAAATCGCGGCTTGCCGAAAGCGAACGGTCAAGAAGCAGAAGCGGCACGGACGCGAGGAAAGCTGTCAGCAATTCTGGCAAAGGCAGAATCAAAAAATAACGGCTGAACGCGAGCAAACCGCCGCCGACAATCGCCGACAAAACAAGAGCGAGAACCGCGACTTGCCGCCAGCCTTCTAGCCATTTGACCGCAAAAGTCGCTGCTAAAATTATCAGCAAGGTAATTGCATAAGCCCAAAACTCCGGCAAAAAACTGAGCGAAAGATTATTTTTTATCGTGTTGATGACGTTAGCGTGGACCTCAACGCCGGGCATCGCTTGTCCGCCTTCGCGCTCGCCGCTGCCCGTGTAGTGCATAAACGGCGTAACCTGCGCGTCGCCCAAAGTCGGCGATGTCGCGCCGACGAGAACAATTTTCCCCTTGAAATTTTCGGGCGAAACGTCGCCGCCAACAACATCGGCAAAACTGAAATAACGAAAAGATTTAGTCGCGCCGATGTAGTTAATAAGCATTTCGTCGGAACGCACGAGGGAAATGCCTTCAATTTTTAAATCGCCTGTTTCTTCGGGCAAAAGCCGAATATCATAAGAACCGAAACGCAAACCTGCGGGCTTTTCTTCAAAATCGTTCGGCGCGATGTTTTCGGCGACGCGCAAAATTTCCAGCCCGAACGCCCAAAAGCGATTGCCCTTGTCATCGGATTTACTTAACTGAATGCTTCGCAATGTTCCGTCAACGTCCGGCGCGGCGTGAGCGTGTCCTTTGCCCGCCAGAGCCGCGTCAAATTCGGGCAAAGGCAGCAGCCAAATTGTTTCTGTTCGTTCGGGTTCGATTTCGGAAGTCGTCTCAAAAAGCTGCGTCGGCAATACGACGCGCCCGTTTTTTTTGATTGTCTGCGCTAATTTTTCGTCATCTTCCGCGTCGGATTCTTCGGCATAAATCACGTCAATCCCGACGGCTTTCGGTCTGCCTTCGGTGATTTTGTCCAAACCGTCGGCAATCACGCTTCGCGCCCAGGGATATTTGCCGATTTTCTGGAGACTCTGGTCGTCAATCGCCACAATCACGATGTCGTCCGGCACGGATAATTCACCGCGCAAGCGAAACAGCATATTTATCGAAGCGTTTGAGAGCGAAGGAACAAACGACGAAACAAGGAAAACCGCCGCCAAGCTGACGAGCCAGATGAGCGTAATTCTCAGCCAATTTAACGGTGTTCGGCGCATAAGTTTATGCGGAATCGGCGGGCGTTTCTTCGCCGGTTTCAATCTCCGGCACATCTAAATAACGATAAAGCGTGCGGCGATTGATGCCGAGAATTTCCGCCGCTCTTGTTTTGTTGCCCGCGTTTTCAGCGAGAACAATGTTCACATAACGCCGCGTCAATTCTTCAATCGTCGGGCGGTCGTCGGCAAGCGAAATCGGCGTTTGTGAAAATTGTTTTGCGGCGGACGCGGCGTTTGCCGAAATGCGCTCCGGCAAATCGTTGACGGTAATTACATCGCCGGAGCAAACCGCAATCGCGTATTCGACGGCGTTTTCAAGCTCGCGCACGTTTCCCGTCCATTCGTATCGAGACAAAACTTCAATCGCTTCTTCGGAAATTTTCAAACTCGAATCCGCTTCGCCGTGTTTTTTCAATAAATGCCGCGCGAGCAGTTCGAGGTCTTCGCGCCCGCGCGTCCGCAAAGGCGGAATTTCAATCGTCAATACGCTCAGGCGATAAAACAAATCGGCGCGAAATTCACTATTTTTCACCAGATTTTCTAAATTTTCATTGCTTGCCGCAATGACTCGCACGTCAATTTTGCGGGCATCATTCGCGCCGACGCGCCGGATTTCCTGTTCCTGCAAAACGCGCAGCAAACTCGCTTGCAGCGACAAACTTGCCGCGCCGATTTCGTCAAGAAAAATTGTGCCGCCGTTCGCGCTTTCAAACAATCCGGCGCGGTCGGTTGCCGCTCCGGTAAAACTGCCTTTGGCGTAACCGAAAAGCTCGCTTTCGAGCAGAGTTTCGGTCAACGCGCTGCAATTGACGGCGACGAAAGGTTGATTTGTGCGCTCACTATTTTGATGAATCGCCCGCGCCGCCAACTCTTTGCCCGTGCCGGTTTCGCCTTCGATTAAAACGGTTGATTTGGTTCGCGCCGCGCGAGCAATTAATTTATAAACGCGCACGATTTGCGGGCTGTGTCCGATGATGCCGGAAGCGGAAAAATCCGGCTCGTCTTCCTTCGCTTCGCCCTGCGCGTTTTGCGGTTCGGTCGCCCGTCGAACGAGCGATAAAACTTCTTCGATGTCGAAAGGTTTGGCGATAAAATCAAACGCGCCCTGCTCGACCGCCTGCATCGCCGCTTCGAGCGAGCCTTGCGCGGTCATCACAATAATTTTCGTTTTCGGGCTGAACCGGCGAAACTCGCGCACGACTTCCAAGCCGTTCATTCCGGGCATATAAACGTCGGTCAGCAAAACGTCGAAAAAATCTTTTTCTCCGATTTCGACGGCGGCTTGTCCGCTGGCGACGGCGACGACTTCAAACCCGCTCAAACGCAGAGGCAATTCGAGCGTCATTCGCGCCCCGCGCTCGTCGTCGGCTACGAGAACGCGAGTTTTTTTGGAGTTTTCGCTCGCCGAGCGCGTTACGGTTGATTTGAAATCAGAATTTTCCGCCATTGCAAATGTTTTCGGTCAAACGCTCGAAAGAAACGCTTGACCGATTTCAAAGTTCAGACAAATTGTAACCGAAATTCTCTGCCGCTCAAGGCTTGCGACGACCGCCGCCCGCGTTGCCGGAATTTCCGGGTGAGGCATTCGGATTTCGCCCGGGCGCATTACCGCTGTTGCCGGGAAAACCGCTTCTGCCCGGATTGTCTTCCGACGGGTCGCCGAAAGGATTTTTTCCGCGGCTCTGCCCGGCAAGCGGGTTGAAAACTTCGTTATTTCGCCCCGGCTTAAACGGAGTCGGCGGCTGCGGCGGCTGTTCTTTTGGCACTCGCGTAAATTGTCCGGGCATTAAGATTACTTCCAGGTTCGGCAGCAGCAAATTCGCAACGCTCACTTCGCCTTCGACGACAAAAACTTTTGTTTCGTCGTCTTTGACGAAAACGTCAAAAATCGTGCCGCGCACGGCAATCACGGTCGTCGGTGTGGTAATACGATAAGGATTCGGCTTGCCGCCGAGCTTTTCGATTTTAATCCGGGTTTTTCCACGCAAAACATTAAAAATCGTGCGCGGCGAATTGTTCGTGTCCTTGATTTCAACCGTCGTGTATTCGCTGATGATCGCTTGCGAGCCGTCCTTTAAACCAATAACAATGCGCCCGAGCGCGCCGGTTTTTAGCACATCCCCGGCGAACAATTCGTCGCCCGCCCGCACTTTTACGCGATTTTCGCCGCCCGCCGTTTGCCGGGTTATTTGCGCCGAACCGCTGCTATTCAAAATCTTTGCCGAAGCCAAGTTTTGAGACTTGGCTTCGGCGGCACTCATTACAGCGATAACAACAAATGCAAAAACTTTAAGTTTCCAACTAATTAAAGCAATTCGGGACATACAAATTTTGGGTAAATATAAAACTATATTCGTGTAACTCCATTAACATTTTAACTACTTACCACCATAATAACAATAAAAACTTAACCCTATTTATATTAACGAAATTCAAATATTGGATTTATTATTAGAAATTATTATTGTAAAAACGATCGATTTTGTTGAGTTAATTTTATCCAAAATGAATTGGGCAACAGTATCCGCCCCCGTTTTTGGCACTCACGATTCAATAGCCAATAATTACCCGAATCTTCAATCAAATAGTTCCCAAAACTTATCCCAAAAACATAGTATTGATACTTGCGTCGCTTTTAGCTTTTGAGACGAAACTGTTTTGAGATTTCGTCGATTCAATCCCGGACTGTTAGAAGCTATAAAATCAGAAAATCTCAACCTGAAATTTTTGAGTGTCCGGGTTTCGGGTCAATAAGCAAAGTTGCGGTCGGTTTGTCGAGCCGGAAATAGAATTTGTTTATTGATTGATAGAAATTGTTGTAGTAATCTTTTGTTGTAA
>JALZOE010000252.1 GCA_030857325.1 Acidobacteriota bacterium | reverse complement strand
TTTCACCGAATCCGGGACGAGTCCGTCAACCGCGCCGCCGAGCGTAAAAATTTGTTTGACGAGCCGCGAGCTGACATAAGAATAATCTTCCGCCGACATCAGAAAAACGGTTTCAAGGCGCGGTTCGAGACGGCGATTCATCAACGCCATCTGCAGCTCGTATTCATAATCGGAAATGGCGCGAATGCCGCGCACAATCGCGTTTGCCTGTTTTTTTACGGCATATTCGACCAGCAGACCTTGAAAATAATCGATTGTAATGCGGCAATCGTTCGAATTTATCGCGGGCAAAACTTCCCCGAGCATTTCGATTCGCTCTTCGACCGAAAACATCGGATTTTTATTCGGGTTGTCGAGAACGGCGACGACGATTTCGTCAAACAGCTTCGAGCCGCGTTCGATAATATCTAGATGTCCGTTCGTTATCGGGTCAAATGAGCCGGGATAAATTGCGCGCCGCATAATTTAAGAAGTTCAAAGTCGAAACTTTCTTGTTGATTTTAGCGATTATAGACTTAAAGTCCAACAATAGAAAATAAAATGACTTTGAGTTTTGAACCTGTCCTTTACGGCTGTTTGATTTCATCAACTTTCGCGTCCTTTACTTCAGTTACAAATTTTCGGTAATTGTAGAATTTAACGACTTGGTTAAAGTTGAAGCCTGCAACGAGCAAAACTCTGAGCGGCAGATTCACGTCCGCGACGCTCGGCAGCCATATTTCGTCGTTGACGCGCTCCTGTTCCAAAGCAAACGAAGCGCCTTTACTCAAATTTAACAAAACTCCGCCGCCAATCTTAAAGTTGTCCGCCAAAACCGCTTCGAGGCGCGCAACCTGTTTGTCCCGTGCGTCAATCCACATTACGCCCATCGTCTTACCGAAAAGTTTCAGAAAACTTTCGGTGTTTTTAAAGTCGAAATTCGGATTCGGCTCGAAATCAAAGACGATAACTTCGCGTCCGCGAAAAATTTCGCGGCGCGGATTTATCAAATTAGACGCGCGCAGCAACTCGGCGATTGAAATGCGCCGGTCATCGTCTTCTTCCGCTTTATTCTTGGACTGCGAAGCGGCTTTAGCTTCTTTTTTGGCGATTTTCCTGTCGATTTCCGCCACGCGCTTTTCTACTTTTTTGTCTTCGTCGGCTTGTTCGTTTGGGGTTAGCGGTTGGTCGCTCCGCTCGACGAGGCGTGTCATCCGGTTGCCTTTGTAAAACGAAAGCTGAAAAGTTCGCGAAGATGTTTCGTGCAAAACGCCGTCTTTGTCGAACCCGCGGCTGGTGATTTTCTCCGTGTAGGAATAATTTTCTAAAATTTCATCGACTTTATCTTCATTCTCCTGCAGCGATTTAAGCAGCGCGGGAATATCGGGAAGCGGCTCGTTTGAGATTTTCGGAAAATCGAATTCTGCCGCCGCAACCGGCGCGTTGCGCGTGATTTGGTCGAGCTTTATTTCGTAAACGTCTTCACCAATTGTCTGTTTTATCGAAAACGGCTCACTTCTGCCGTCAACTTTTCGGTAATCGCCGTAATTGAAAACTTTCGTTGTCTCTCCGGCGCGAATTTCCTCACGCACCAACAAACCACTCGCTTTATCAAAAAACAATTTTACCGGAACGCCTTTTGCCGTCGTATAAATCAATAAATCAGCCGGTTTACCGTTACTACTGCTTTGCCCGCCCGCGATTATTTTCGCTTTTTCCTTTTTATAATTGAGCCACAGATTGTTTCTGAAAGCGGCTTCGACTTGAAAATCGCGGCTCGCTTCGCCCGTTAAAGTCTTTAAGCCGTCTCGTGAATTTCGCGTCCAGCCGGATTTTCCGTTAAAGCCGTATTCGGTTTCAAAACCGTTTAAATTGAAACTCGTGTTATAAAAATTCGGCTGCGCGCCCTGAATCAAAATCGTTCCGCTCGCGCCGTCTCGAAGCCGCGTAATCGTGCCTTTTTTCCGAAAAGATTTTTGCGACTTCCAAACCTTCTCGCCGCCGATTGCCCGCGCCGCCTGTTTCAAAATTTTACCCGGAGACTGCGCCGAAACAGCTACTGCAAAAAGTAACAACAGCGCGGCGCAGGCGGGCGAAAAGAATTTCTGTTTCATAGAATTTACTACGCGGGCAAATGAATATAGAAGTTACGCAGTTGAAACATTGTTTAACAAACTCTTGTTGAAAATAAAAAACTTACGAAAATTCTTTGAACAAAAATAGCTTTGTAAGTTGTTGATTTTCCGTTCAACTGCGTAACTCCTATGAATATTCGTTTCCTTTTATGAAAGAATAATTCGGCGTGTTTTTAATTTTGAGCAGGAGAATTTATTCGGCTACGGCAAAATTTCGCCGATAGCTTTTTCAAAAACCTCGACCTTTCGCTTTGCCCGTTTTACTTCGGGAAAATCGTCGTTGTATTGCGCCTTTAAACTCCAAAGCTCGGTGTCGAGTTCGGTTTTGCGAACGATTAATTTTCCCAAAGCAAGCGTAAGTTTATTTGTGTTGGCGGAACCAACAGCTAAAATTCTGTCGGTTTGCCTTTGAAGCAGACCAATCTGAAAACGCAATTGCTTCACTTTCGGAAAATCGTCCGTAAAGCCAACCAGCAAATCTTCGAGCTGCGATTCAAGCTCGGTTTTTTGCAGCAGAATTTCGGCATAAGCAGGCGAAGATTTCTCCGCTTGATTATTTACGGGAGACGATTGCGCCGAGACTTTCCTTCCTGTCGTTTGCGCGTTGATTGAAAGTGAAAAATTAAAAATAAAGGCAAGCAAAATTAGCTTTGTGTGTTTCATATATTCAAGCGACGACAGCCGTTTTACAGGTATTATTCGCCGCACAGCAAAAAATTAAACTCTAACTCGGCGGCAATTTTCGCCGAAACCGCCGCCGAAAGTTTTACTTTTCCAGGAGCAAAAGTTTCAATATTTCTCCGGTTTAAAAGCCCGACAATTTCGGCAAAACCGCTTATTCTTTCTTGGTTCATTTCTATAAATCCCGCGCTTCCATTATAGATTTAATCGAAAATGAACAGTTGAGGTTTAAGAATTGAATTAAAAGCGAACCGCGAGAAATTTAATATCCATTCAAATTCCTGACTGTTATCGGATGTTTCGAGCGTATATGTAATCTTATAAGTAGTCGGCAACGTTAAATCGTTCACCGCCTTAAAATCCGAATAATCTTCAATCATAAGATAGCGCGTTTCGGCTTGCCGCGATGAAACTTCGGAGGAAATCAGAGCATTTCGAGTATGCACCAGATAATAGCCTGTTCGCAGATGTCGAAAGGTTTGCGTGTCGAAATATAGCTTGATACTGAGTTCCGAACCGTTGCGCGGAACAGAGCGCAAAACGTGAACTTCGCGGTCGCCGATTTTCTCTCTGCCTTCATAAGTCAATTTGCTGACTTTTTTGTCCGCGTCAAGCAAAGCCCACGAAGATAACAAAGTGCCGCCGAGAAAACCGTATTTCACTATTTCCTTGTAGTTGAAAGCAAAACTGCCCAAACCGGAACGACGACCCGCCGTTACAAAAGCCGCATTAACGTTTTTGCCGTCAAAATTGATATTCTCGCGCGGATAATCAATCAAATTGAATGACATTTGCAGAACCGTCTTGTCGGTATCGGAAGCCAGAACCGTTTTGCCTTTAACTAAAGAGCTTGATAATTGGGTGCTGCGTGCATGGACTTTTCCTTCCAGAATGCGAGTTTTAACGGCGACGCGAGAATCGGCGCTGCCGATTGAATCAAGATGCTTCGTAATCACGTCTTCGACGGTTGTTTTTTGACCGTTTGCATTTGTCGAAAAAATTAAGAACGATGCTAAAAGCAAAAATTTGGTTAAACGAACTGTAAGCATTGGTCCTCTCCTACTTAAAAATTAAAAATTTAAGCTGCAATTCCGATTTTGCAGGAATCTGACTTTCCTGAACAATCGGTCTGTTCGCTGCTGAAAGCCTCACACGAATCAATCGTTGGCGCGTCGGTTTCGATTAAACCATTACCAAAAGTTTGACCTTTCGTTAAAGTCGTAAAATAAACTCCGATATTGTCGAGAATTTCCTGCGCCGAATGCGAGTGATAAAGCGTCTGGCGAAATTGCGCGCCGCCGATTAAACCTTTTGTAAATTGTCCGGCAAGCTGTTTCATTTTACCGAGCGCCGGAAGTTCAGGCATATCTTCGCGCAAAAGCTCGAAAAACTCCAGCAAAACCGCTTGTTTTTCTTTTAGAGTCGGCTGGTAAGGCGCGCGTCCTTCGATTACATCCTGAAGCTGGCGGAAAATCCACGGATTCTGCATCGCGCCGCGCCCGATTAAAATTCCGTCGCAATTGGTTTCTTTGAAACGCTGTAAAGCGTTTTCGATTGACGTAACGTCGCCGTTGCCGGAGACGGGAATTTTTACGGCGCGTTTTATCTCGCGCACCCAATCCCAATTCGCCAAGCCTTTGTAGCCTTGCTCTTTCGTGCGCCCGTGAAGCTGAATGTGTTCGACGCCGCATTGTTCAGCCATTTTCGCGACCTCGACGCAGTTGATTGTCGAATCGGTAAAGCCTGTTCGCAGTTTTAACGTCAACGGAATCGAAATTGATTTTTTGATTTCCGTCAAAATCGTTTCCAGACGCGGCAAATCCTTCAATAAACCAGAACCGCCGCCGTTTTTGACGACTTTCGGCGCGGGACAGCCGCAGTTGACATCCAAAATATCCGCTCCGACTTCTTCAGCCATTTCCGCCGCCATTGTCATTCTTTCGGGTTGTCC
>JALZOE010000251.1 GCA_030857325.1 Acidobacteriota bacterium | reverse complement strand
ATCCGCGTTCCATTCTTAATTTATGGCAATTCTATCTCGTGAAGATTTACGCGCCCAATTGAAAAAACGCGAGATTGCGCCGGTTTATCTGCTTTTCGGGGCGGAAACTTACCTGCGCGATTTGGCGGCGAAAACCATTACCGATTTGGTTATGGCGGATTCGGCGCTCAGGGAATTTAACGAAATCGAGCATAGTTTGAGCGAAAGCAAAGTTCAATACGCGCTCTCGGACGCCGAACAGCTTCCGATGATTGCGCCGCGCCGCGTCGTTAAAATAACGAACGTCGTCGTTTCGGCTGCCGGAAAAAAAGACAATCTCAAGGAAGAAGACGAGGAAATTTTAAGCCGCTATCTTTTGCGCCCGGCGGAAACGGCGGTTGTCATTTTCGTCGCCGACGAACTCGACAAGCGGCGAAAAATTGCAAAACTGCTTCTCGACAACTGCGTTGCGGTTGAATTCGGCGCATTAAATGACGACGAGTTAATGAAATGGACGCGAACGAAATTAAAGGAATTTGATGCCGAAGCCGACGACAGAGCTTTGCGTCATTTGGTCGGTTTGGTCGGCAGTAACGCGCGTCGTCTGACAAATGAAGTGGAAAAACTCGCGGTTGCCGCTCTGCCCGACAAGCTGATAACTTTCGATTTGGTCGAAACGCTCGTTCCCGATTCGCGCGAAATCGACAACTTTACATTAAGCGACTATTTGCTCGCTAAAAACAAGAAATACGCGCTTCAGACATTAAAGAAAATTCTCGATGACGGAGGCGAGCCACTGATGCTTTTGGGTTTGATTGCTTATAATTTTCACCGGCTTTTTTTAGCCAAAGAATTAATGAATCAAGGCGTCGAGCGGAAGGAAGTAGCGCGAGTTATGAAGCTGCCGTACTCGAAGCAGCAAGACTTTCTGGAAACGGCGCGGCGGGCGGACGCTGGAAAACTTTCGCGTATAATGCAGAGAATCGCCGAAACCGATTTAGCGATTAAAACTTCAAAAGGCACGCCGCGTCTTCAGATTGAAATGCTCGTCTGCGAATTGACGGCGCTGTAAATTTAGACAAAAAAATCGGAAACGCGCTTGCTTAAGGCTCGTTTCCGTTCAAATCAAAAGGAGAGAAACTATGAAGATATAAGGCGAAATTTATTTTACTGCTGGACTAAATTGTTTGTATGCGACGTTAGGCGCGATTTGTAGCGCGCCGCCGTGTTTCTGTGCAAGACGCCTTTGTTGACGGCTTTGTCAATTAAAGAAACGGTCGGAACGAGAAGTTCGCCGCTCTGCTGCGCGTCGCTGGCTCCAAGCGCAAAGCGAAGTTTTTTGATTTGCGTTCGCAGCTTGCTTCTGTTGCTGCGATTAACGTTGCGGCGCTTTTCGTTTTGTCTGACGCGCTTTTCGGCTGATTTATGATTCGGCATTAAACTGTCTCCGTTATTTCTTGTGTGTTATAAACGTAAAAATTTTCTCTGTCTCAAAGAAACTACAAATTATAGTTGCTGAAAAAATGGTTGTCAAGCAATACCTTCAATAATCCATTCGGGTCGCGAACGCGTGCATTAAATCGACGATTAAAACAAAAATCGGCGGGTAGAAAATAAATTCGGGTCTTAAATTGGAAGAAAAAATCGAAGGCATCGAATGAACAGCGAAAACGTCGAGGTAATTTCCGATAAAAAGCCCGATTCCGAAACTTAAAAAAAATCCGACGACGAGAAAACAAACCGCCGAAACGCGTGTGAACGGTTTGGTAACTGTTTCGGTTTCCTGAAAAATCGAATCGTGAATATTTTCGTCTTTATAAGTATAGCGCTCGAAAGCGACGCGCAGTCGCCGGTAGAGATGCACGACGCCGACGGCAAACAGCCCGAATAAAATCGTTTTGCCGATTATTCTGGAATTTGCCCAAATCATCGGCTTGAAGACAGCGACAAAACAGGTCGAAACGAACAGCGCGACGAGCGGGAAAATGACTTTTTGCAGGGCGAGCGTTTCGCGGCGTTCGTCGGCAATCATCCGGTCGATAATTTCATTATAGCGGCGCTCGTAAGCCATTTGCCGCCAGCGTTTCGCGTGTTGATTCTCCGAATCGAAAACCGATTCTCCGGCGTGGTTGAATTGTTCTTTTAATAATTTTTTATCGTATTCGGCGCGCGTCTGCGGATTGCCGAGAATCTCGTAGGCTTTGGCGATTTTCGCAAATTCGAGCGAAGCGGTTTCCGCGCCGCCGTTGACATCCGGGTGAAATTTTCGGGCGAGGCGACGATACGCCGATTTTATTTCGGCGTTGGAAGCCTTCGGTGAAACTTTAAGAACTTTGTAGTAACTCGCCATTACAAAAAAAATGATAGAAAGAAGGACAGTCGACAAGCAAGAATGACGAGAAAAAATCCCGCCGCAAACAGGAAAATTGTAGCATAAATAGCGGGTGATTATGAAGCATAAATTTCGAGTATTTCAGACCTCTCTCAGTTTTGAATAAAAAGGATTTCAGTGTTCTTCAGCCGGAGCGCGGACATCTTAGTCCGCATTGAACGCGGCAAGCGTTCAAAAGAGCGCAAGTAAGACTTAATGTTGATTTTGTCGAGACGTTTGTTCGCGCTCCGCGCTCATTGCGGGCAGGATGCCCGCGCTCCCGGTTAAGAAATTTTAACTAATTTAAGTCGTCAATCTGTAAGCTAATCGGATTCGCTCCGGCGGTTTTAACCGCGTCGATGACTTTTACGACTTTGCCGTAACCGAGCGAGCGCGGCGCTTTTATAAAAACGGTTTTCTCGATTTTTTCTTCTTCGGTTAAATCCGTTCTGAATTCGGTGTTTTGAGAAAACGCACGATTTTTCGTGCGTTCCCGAAAGATTGCGGAAAGTTTTTCGATGAGTTTTTCCGGTTCGTCGATTGTGCCGGATGCCTCTTCTTTATTAAGGCGCAGGCTCGAATCCGAACTCAAAGCGACGATTAGCGTGTCGGGATTGGCTTCTGCGTTGTCCGATTTCGGTTCTTGTGGAATTTTCGTCTTAAAGTCGGTCGGTTTGGCAGGCGAGATGACCATAAAAATAATTAAAAGAACGAGCAGAACGTCGATTAGCGGCGTTACGTTAATGGCTGGTCTGATATTATTCACAATTTTTTCTCCTTTTTCGGTTTTAATCTTTAGACGCCGGCAAAAGAAAAATGTTCCCGTTAAAAATTGAGAGTTTTCGGGTCGAATGAATATCAACCGCGCAAATTCGAGGATATTCACGCGACATCACGCGGAATTATGTGGAATGACAAGCAACTTCAAACTCGAACGGTTTGACACTGCCTTGCCGATGACTATAATAATTTCTTTTGCCTTTTGCGCTGTGTAAAGGCTGTGGAGTATCTTGGTAAGGTAATATGATAATTGATTTAACGGCGCTTAAAGACAGGCAGACTTCGTTCGATTTTCTGCTGTCCGCCGATGAAATAAGCCTCGAAGGCGAAGCGGTTAAGTTAAACGACCACGTAGAAATTGAAGGAAAACTGACGAAGGGAATCGCGCAAACCGACATCGAAGGCAAAATTTTCGCCGATGTCGAACTCGAATGCAGCCGTTGTTTGCAGCCGGTTCAGGAATTTCTGGAGTTTCCGTTTGAAGCGGTTTTCGTTACGCCTGAAAATTACACCGAAGAAACGGAAGTCCGAATCAGAGCGGAAGATTTGGAAGTTTCGATTTTTGAAGGCGATAAGATAGATTTAACGGAAGTGGCGCGCGAGCAGATTTTACTGGCGCTTCCCATACAGATTTTTTGCCGCGAAGATTGTAAAGGTTTATGCCAGAAATGCGGCGCGAACCGAAATTTGATAAATTGTAATTGCGAAGAAAAAGAAGTTGACCCGCGCTGGCAAGGCTTGCGCGAATTAAAAATTAAAGAAGACGAGTAAGAGTGTAAAATCGAAAAATTTTACGTTTTAATTTAGGAGTAATTATGCCGAATCCGAAACGAAGACATTCAAAATCACGCACGCGCCAGCGCCGCGCCCACGACGCTCTGAAACTGCCGCAGTATTATCTCGACAAGGAAACGGGCGAGCCGATGCAGCCGCACCGCGTCAATCCGACGACTGGAATGTTTAAAGGTCGCCAGATAATCGAAGTCAAAGAAACGGAGTAATCGCCGACGATTTTGAATTTGCGATTGGGAATAATATTCAATCCGAAATCCGAAATCCAAAATCCGAAATGGGAAATAACGCAGGAATCATCGGCACCGGACACAGCTATCCGAGCGGAGTTTTAACCAACGCCGATTTGGAAAAAATTGTCGATACGTCCGACGAGTGGATAACCACGCGCACCGGCATCAAGCAGCGGCACAAAGCCGCACCGGACGAATATACGTCGCAATTCGGCGTTCTGGCGGCGAAACAAGCGCTCGAACGAGCCGGAGTCGATGCGTCCGAAGTCGATATAATCGTCTGCGCGACGACCACGCCCGACCAGATAATGCCCTCGACCGGCGCTTTGATTCAAGCCGAAATCGGCGCGACTAAAGCCGCCGGTTTTGATTTATTCGCCGCTTGTTCCGGTTTTTTATACGGTCTGACGATGATTGAATCGATGATTCGCACCGGACAGATTCGCTACGCGCTGGTTATCGGCGCGGAAGTTTTGACCAAATACGTCGATTATACCGACCGCTCGACGTGCGTCATTTTCGGCGACGGCGCGGGCGCGGCTCTGTTTGCTCCGGTTGCCGAAGACAAAGGCGTGCTGGCGACGAAAATCGTCTCCG
>JALZOE010000250.1 GCA_030857325.1 Acidobacteriota bacterium | reverse complement strand
AATCCGCGCAGCCGCTATCGTCCGGGAGCGTGTATTTTTTACTATCGCGAACTCCAATCGGAAGCGACAATTCCGTTTGCCGAATCGATTATCTATCAGGACGAACACATTCTCGCGGCTGACAAACCGCATTTTTTGCCCGTCATTCCTTCCGGGCGATTTCTGCGCGAGACGCTTCTCGTCCGTTTGCGGGCAAAGGGAAATTTGCAGCACCTCGTTCCGCTTCACCGTCTCGACCGCGAAACGGCTGGAATCGTTTTGTTTTCGGTAAACCCTTTGACCAGAGGCGTTTATGCGGCACTTTTTAATAATCGAAAAGTCGGAAAAGTTTACGAAGCGCTGGCGGGCGGTTTGCCGCATCTCGATTTTCCGTTGACGCGCCGCAGCCGAATGACGGCGGGTGAGCCTTTTTTTCGGATGAAGGAAATTGACGGCGAGCCGAACTCCGAAACGCATATCGATATAATCGAAAAAACGGACAACGTGAATTTATATCGGCTAAATGCCGTTACGGGCAAAAAACATCAAATTCGCGTGCATCTGGCGGCGCTCGGCATTCCCGTTCTCAACGACAAATTTTATCCCGAAACGAGCGCGGCGGGCGAAGACGATTTTTCCAATCCGCTCAAACTGTTGGCGAAATCCGTTTCCTTTCAAGACCCGCTGACCGGGCGCGCGAGACATTTTCAAAGCGTCAGAAAACTTTAGAAGCGGTTCGTTTGAAAAATTCGTCTGTTTTCGTAATATTAACTTAAGTTTCCGGTTGTCAAAAAGTTGAAAGATTTCACAGCGGAGGCGCGGAGAATCCGCAGAATTTCGCCGGGCTTTTTTGTCTTTCCCGGCGTTTCTCCGCGTAAACTCGGAGTCTCGGCGGTGAAATCTTACCGCATTCTTCGTCTGGTATGGCGTATTAAAGTCAAAATGTTAAGATAATCGGCGGCAAACAGTAAAATTTTATAAAATCAGGTGAAAATTTAATATGAGCAGACACACAATCACATTGATTCCGGGCGACGGCATCGGACCGGAAATCGTCGCGGCAACCGTTCGCATTATCGAGGCTTCGGGCGTCGATATTGAATGGGAAACGCAGATTTTAGGCGCGCAGGCGCTGGAGAAATTCGGCACGACGATGCCTGAGACGGCGACCGATTCGATTATCAGAAATAAAGTCGCGCTCAAAGGTCCGCTGACGACGCCCATCGGCAAAGGTTTTACTTCGGTCAACGTCGGTTTGCGGAAAACTTTGGATTTGTATGCAAACGTTCGCCCGATTCGCGCGCTGCCGAATATTCCGTGCAAATATCCTGAACTCGATTTGGTCATCGTCCGCGAAAATACCGAAGATTTATACGCCGGACTTGAACACACGGTTATTCCCGGCGTCGTCGAAAGCATTAAAATTATTACCGCCAAAGCCTCGACGCGCATCTCGCGCTACGCTTTTGAATTTGCGGTGCGCGAAGGACGCAAAAAAGTTACCGCCGTTCATAAAGCCAATATTATGAAATTGTCGGACGGGCTTTTTCTGCAATGTTTTTATGACGTGGCGAAAGAATTTCCCGACATCGTTGCCGACGATAAAATTATCGACAACTGCTGTATGCAATTGGTGATGAATCCGCAGCAGTTCGACGTGATGGTGATGGAAAATCTCTACGGCGACATCGTTTCGGATTTATGCGCCGGTCTAATCGGCGGTTTAGGATTAGCGCCGGGCGCGAATATAGGCGAAATCGGCGCGGTTTTTGAAGCCGTTCACGGTTCTGCGCCGGACATCGCCGGACAAGGCATAGCAAACCCGACGGCGGTTTTGATGTCGGCGATTCTGATGCTCAAACACATCGGCGAGCGCGACGCGGCGGAACGCACGGAAAAGGCGATGCTCGAAGTTTTCGCCGAAGGAAAAACGATTACCAAAGATTTGGGCGGCACGGCAAAAACAGCGGATTTCGCCAACGCGATTATTGATAAATTGAAGCAATAAAAAATTAACGACAATTTACAGTAATCGCACGAATAAATACAAAAAGGAATTAATTAAAGATTGGCTTAATATTTATTTACTCAATGCGCAAAACTATCGTTGAGATTATTTTCGAGTTATAATCCTGGATACAAAATTATTTCCGCGCGGAGGGTTTATGATGTCAAATTTACGTCTAATGTTAGTGTCGGCTGCATCAGGTGCCTTGCTCTGCGGCTTTGTCGGAGCTTTGATTGGAGCTGTTGCCGGCAGAGGCACGAGTGTTTTGCTGCCGGGCTTGGGGTTAATCATCGCCGGACCGATCGCCGCCGGTGTTGCCGTCGGATTAATGGGAGCGATGTTGGGTTTTGCGCTTGGGCTGTCTGTAGCTGCGATAATCATTTTTACTCGCCGCAAAAATTATCCGTAAGCGCGAGCTTTTTGTCATTTCTTATTCGCTCCATCCGCCTAATTCGCGGGTGATTTTTTGTATTTGTGACTTAGCTTTTATGAAGGTTGGAAGCATTTGGGACAAGCCGCAATCGCACGGCGAAATTTTGAAAAAAATCTGGAAGCATCTCGATTTGGGAACGCTCGAACGTTCGCATCCTTTTCACACGCCGGTTTTCGGCACGATTGGAACTGGCTGCGCGCCGAGCCTGCGCGCCGTCGTTCTGCGCCGGTTTTGGCGCAAACCGCCGTCGCTGGCGTTTCACACGCACGTCGCCGCGCCGAAAATCGAGGAAATTAAAAACAATCCGAACGTTTCGTTTCTTTTTTATCATCCGCAGGAAAAACTACAGCTTCGTATTAAAGGCACGGCGACGATTCACGCCGATGACGAGCTTCACGAAGAACAGTGGCTGGCGACTGGATTTTTTTCGCGCCGCAGTTACGTCGGCGACGCGCCTTCGCTCATTTCTAAAAAGGCTGTTACCGGCTTGCCCGCAGAAATCGCCGAGCGCAAACCGACCGCCGAAGAATCGGAAGCCGGACGCGCAAATTTCGTCGTCGTCTCCTCGACAATCGATTCAATTGACTGCCTCGAACTCGACGTAAAAGGCAATCGCCGCTCGCTTTTTCGCTGGAACGAATCAGGCGCGCTCGAAACCGATTGGCTGACGCCGTAAATCGAAATTTAATAATTTTTACAACGCCGAAAGATATTTCGACCTCAAAGGGAGCGATTCGCAAGCGATTTGATTCAAATTTTGGGAAAGGTGAAAAATTATGCGAAAAACTCTTTTAATCTTGATTTTAACGCTCGGCTTCGGAGCTTTTCTGACGGCAAACGCTCAACAGGCGCAAAAGGTTTCAATCTTAATCAACAAACAAAAAACGGTTGTTAAAAATAAGCTGACGATAAAGTTTGCCTCGCTCGTCGAAGATTCGCGCTGTCCGACCGACGTGCAGTGTATTCAAGCGGGCAATGCTAAAATCAAGATTGAAATCACAAACGGCAAAGGCGCGTCGAAAACTTTTGAAATCAATACCGACGCCGAGCCGCAAATTGTTTCACACGGCGGTTACAACATCGAATTAACCAGTCTCAACCCGCAGCCCGCGTCGAATATCCGCATTAACCGCAACGGTTACACGGCGACTTTTGCGATCAACAAAACGAAAAAATAGAGCGGAAATTGTAGGGGCGACGGACAAGTCCCGCGCCCGCCGTTTCATTGAAGCGGTATCGAGTTAATGCAAATATTTCGGGCGAGGACAAGCCGTCATCCCTATAAATGCATTTCATTAAAAATATAAATATACTTCGGTAGAGAAAATCCGGGTTGAATATTTAAATGTTCAACCCGGATTTTTTATTTGAAGACAGTTTAAGAAAGTTGAATCAATTAAACCGCCGCGCGTTCGCCGTTCATCAATTCTTCGATTTCTTCGGCTTGTTTCGGACATTTTGCGGTTAAATTTACGTTGCCGTCTTCGGTTACAAGAACGTCGTCTTCGATTCTGATGCCGATGCCGCGATATTTTGCGGGCGCGTCTTTGTCGTCCGGCGCGATGTAAAGTCCGGGTTCGACCGTCAGAACCATTCCGGCTTCAAACGGGCGCGAGTTTTTGGCGCGCTGGTCGGTGAAATAGCGTCCGGCGTCGTGAACGTCCAAGCCCAAATAATGCCCGACGCCGTGCATATAATATTTCATAAACGCCTTTTTCCTGATTAAATCTTTGGTTTTCCCTTTGAGAAGTCCGAGTTTTTTCATTCCTTCGGTCAGAAGCTCGATTGAAAGGTCGTGGCGTTGTTTGACGGTGTTGCCTTTTTTCGTCGCCTCGAGACAGGCGATTTCGACCGCTAAAACCGTGTCGTAAACTTCGCGCTGCGGCTTTGTAAATCTGCCGCCGACCGGAAAGGTGCGCGTAATGTCGGATGCGTAGCCCTTGTAGTGCGCGCCCGCGTCAACCAGCAGTAAATCGCCGTCTTTCAGTTCGGCGTTGTTTTCGACGTAATGGAGAATCGTCGCGTTTCCGCCGCCGCCGACAATCGAATTATAGGAGACGCCCGCCGCGCCGTTCATCCGAAAATGATGTTCGATAATCGCCTCGATGTTTGATTCGTTCATTCCGGGTTTCGTATTCCGCATCGCCAAAACGTGCGCGTCAACCGCGATGTCGGCGCTCTTTTGCATAATTGCTACTTCTTCGTCGGTTTTATGCAGGCGCATTTCGTGAATCAAAACCGTCGGGTCGATAATAGTGTGCGGCGGATACGCGGTTTTCAGACGGCGAAATCTTTGAGCGGAAAGATAATGCAAAATCTGCTGGTCGAGTTTGTTATCGACGCCGAAACGGTAATAAAGTTTTTCG
>JALZOE010000027.1 GCA_030857325.1 Acidobacteriota bacterium | reverse complement strand
CGACGAGTATCGGGCAGAATTATCTCGAACAGGGACGCTACGCCGAAGCCGTCGCTTCGACCGGCGCGGAAAGCGAACTCGTTGACAAAACCGTTCCAAAAGTCGTTTTTCAAAATACGAACATCGGTTTGCCCGTTTCGACATTGGTTGACCGCAATCTGAAAACGGATGCAAACCAACCTTTTTCTAATTTACCTCAAAGCGGCGCGGTGCTTTTCGATTTTGACAACGACGGCGATTTGGATTTGGTGCAAATCGCCGCCGATGCGCCGTTGATAAGGCTTTATCGCAACGATAACGGCAAATTCACAGACGTAACGCGCGCGGCGGGCGATTTGAATAAAGCGCCTGGCACAATTGGCTTGGGAATTGTCGCGGGCGATTTTGATAACGATACTTTCGCGGATTTACTCGTTTTCGGAAACGGACAAACAACGCTTTTTCGCAACACGGGCAAAGGCAGTTTTGAAAATGTGACGGCGGCGGCAAAAATTCCCGCAACTTCGGTAACTTCAGTTTCGGGCGCGTTTGTCGATGCCGACCACGACGGTGATTTGGACATTTTTCTCGGCGGTTTCAGCGATAAGAAAAAAAGCGCCGGTCAATCCGCTGCAAATCAACTTTTGCGAAACAACGGCGACGGCACTTTTACAGACATTTCCGAAGCCGCCAAGATAAATCTGCCGAGTCGTGCCGTCGGCGTCGTGCCGACCGATTATGACAATCGGCGCGATGTTGATTTGCTCGTTTTGAATCGCGGCGGAAAGCCGAATCTTTTCCGCAATCTGCGCGACGGTTCTTTCAAAGACGTTGCCGCCGAAGTCGGATTAACTCAAAGCGGTAATTGGACTTGCGTGGCGGCAGGCGATTTTAACAAAGATACTTTTACCGATTTCTTTTTCGGCAAATCAGACGGCGCGGGCGTTTTCGCCGTTTCCGATGGGCGCGGCAAATTTGTGCTGAAGGACGCGCCCGCCGGAACGGAAAACGCCGCGTCCGCGCAATTTCTCGATTACGACAATGACGGCTTGCTCGATTTAATTGCGAACACCGACAAAGGTTTCGTCGTCGCGCGGAATCTGGGCGACGGCTGGTCAAAAGCCGATTCGTCCGCTTTCAAAATCAAAACCGCCGCGAACAATGCGCTCGCGGGTTCACGTCAGATTTTATCGGGCGACATTGACGGCGACGGCGACGTTGATTTGTTTGCTTTCGCTAAAAATGGCGGCTTGCATTTCCTTAGCAACTTGGGCGGTAACTCGAATAATTCGGAAATCGTGCGGCTGACGGGGCGCGTCAGCAATCGCACCGGAATCGGTGCGAAAATCGATATGCGGGCGGGAAGTTTGACGCAGAAAATCGAAACTTACGCGGCAAGTCCCGCGCCCGCGCCGTCGGACATTCATTTCGGTCTCGGAAGCCGCGAAAACCCCGATGCCGTGCGCGTCATCTGGACTTCCGGCGTGGTGCAAGCCGAAGTCGAATTTCCCCAACCGACAAAAAATCAGACGGCGAAAACTTTCGCGCCGCTGAAAATCGAGGAACTCGACCGCAAACCGTCTTCGTGTCCGTATTTATACGCCTGGAACGGCGAAAGATTCGAGTTTGTTACCGATTTCTTAGGCGGCGGCGAAATGGGAAATTGGCAGGAAGCAGGTCTGTACCATTATCCTGATTCCGACGAATTTGTGCGAATCACGTCCGACCAGCTCAAGCCGAAAAATGGGAAATATGAAATCCGCGTGACCAACGAACTCGAAGAAGTTTTGTTTTTTGATAATTTAAAACTCATCGCCGTCGAACACGATGCCGGAAAAGAAGTCTATCCGAACGAAGGTCTGGGAATTCCGACGGCGGGCGAGCGGATTTTATACACGACGCAAAATGCCCACGCGCCGCTTTCGGCTGTTGATACAAACGGACGCGATGTTTTGCCGAAAATCAGAAATCTCGACCGCGAATTTTACGATTCGTTCAAATCACTGAACATTCGCGGTTACGCCGCGCCGCACAATCTGACTCTAAATTTAGACGACAAAAAAGATTACAAAGGCAGAACACTTTTGCTTTTGACGGGTTGGACGGATTACGCTTTTTCTTCCGACAATCTCGCCGCCTCGCAAAGCGGGAAATCGCTGTTTTTGCCGAAACTGCAAGTCAAAAACAAGCGCGGCAAATGGCAAACCGTTATTGACAGCATCGGAATTTCCATCGGTCGCCCGCAAACGCTGGTGGTGGATTTAACCGGGAAATTTTTGTCAGACAGCCGCGAAGTCCGTATCGTCACAAATTTTAAGACGTTTTGGGACAAAATTGAAGTCGATAGGTCCGAACAAACGGATGTGAAAACAATTGAAATACAGCCCGCCGACGCAAATTTGCGCGAGCGCGGATTTTCCGAAGAAATCAAATATGGCGAGATGATTACGGCAAATTACGATAAAGTTTTGAACGACGCGCGCTGGAAGTATTTTTCGGGAAATTTCACGCGACCCGGTGATGTTAAAACTTTATTATCGGCAACCGACGATGTTTTTGTCATCTCGAAAACCGGCGACGAATTAGTTTTAAGTTTCGATGCTTTGCCTGAATTGCCAACCGGCAAAAAATATACTTTTCTGCTGTTTGCCGACGGTTACAGCAAGGAAATGGACATCAATTCGGGAAGTCCCGACCAAGTGTTTCCGCTGCCATTCAAAGGAATGAAAAAATACCCCTACAAAGATGCGGACAAACAGTTTCCGATGACCGCAGATAAGCGCAAAATTTACGACGAATACACGACGCGCACCGTCAAAGACTTTTTACCGCGCATCGAAACAGTTTTGTTAAAATAAACCGTAATTCAATTAGAAGTTATGCCGCCGGAAAAATCTAACCCGCGTAATTCGTAATTGGAAAACCGTAGTTGATTAATATGGAACATATTCGATATTCTGCCGCCGCTTGTCAGACCGATATGCCGAATCCGGTTGACCGCCGTGAAATGCGCCGCAACACCGACCGCATTCTTTCGATGATTGATTCGGCGGTCGCGGGCAGCGCGCCTTTTTTGCCGGTCAAACTCGTCGTCTTTCCCGAATTCGCTCACGCCGCGCCGGTTTTTGCGACGGCGGAAGAATTAACCGAAAAACTCGCTGTTGAAATTCCGAACGAACACACCGAACGCATTCGGCAAAAAGCCAGAGAGCATAATATCTACATTCAAACCGGCTCGATGCTCGAAGTTGACGCGAAATGGAAAAACGCGCTGTTTAATACGACTTGTTTGATTGCGCCGGAAGGAATTTTGTATAAATACCGAAAAGTAAACACCTGGATTCCATACGAAGTCCACACCAGCCCGCACGACATCGAAGGTTACGACGAGCCGCTGTTTCCGGTTGCTGACACGCCGATTGGAAAGCTGGGAACGGCGATTTGCTACGACTGGCTTTTCCCCGAAGTTCTGCGGCAGCTCGCGGCAAACGGGGCGGAAGTTTTGATCAGAGTTTCGGCTTATATGGATCCGTGGAACGCCACCGCGCCGATGGATTGGTGGACGATTATCAACCGCTGCCGCGCGATTGAAAACACGGCTTTCGTCGTTGCTGCCAATCAAGCGGCGAGCCTCAAACATTACCCGCCGTATTCGTGGTCGGGCGGCAGTCAAATTGTTGATTTTGAGGGAAGATTGCTTGCCGATGCAAGCCCGGGACCGGGCGAGCGTATCGTTGTCGCGCCGATTGACGTTTCCGCGCTTCGTCACGAACGCGAAATCCGGCGTGGACACTCGATGCTCGCGCATTTGCGGACGGAGGCTTATCCGGTTTATCAAAAGCATTTTTATCCGTCTGAATCGGATGGGAGTAACGCGCCGACGCTTTCCTACGAACGAAATATCGAGATGATTGAGAAAGTTAAAAAAAGGATAAATCTTGAGAAAGAATAACGCCGGAAATTTCAAGAATGCGGAAACACGCACGATTGTCGAATGGGACGTTTGCCCTTTTTTCGTGCGGACTTCTGGAAAAAACAGGAATTAAGATTGGAAAAATCGGTTCATTCGACTGTCGCCCGATGTTAATTTTCGGAATCGCCGGTAATTTTTCCCGCTTGTTCTTTAATCAATTGACTGACTTTGATAATCCTTTCCAAATCATTCTGCGCCTTAAACGAATCCTGCGAATTTACAAGATTGGTATTTTGAAAAATCGAGCTGTGGACAAAACTGCCGATGGATTTGTCTAAAATATTCAATAAAATTTCTATTTTCTGCTGTTCGTCCGCGATTTGCCTTTTTGTTTTAGCATCTTTCTTTTGTTTAGGTTCAGCCGAAAACAAGTTTGCCTTGAGTCGGACGGCTCGGCGATTTACCTCCGAAACGGATTTCAAAACAGCGGCATAATCCACCGGCGTTTTTATGATAGTCGGCTGGAGAAAGTCGCTGTTTATCTTTTGAATTTGTTCAAAATCTTCTTTAATCTCTGGAAATCCGTGCGCGGAATTGGCGCTGGCAGGTCTTTTATTAGCCTCGCGTTTCATTCGTTCCAATTCAATCGAACGATTTTTTATATCGAAAAATTGATCTCGCGCATTTTTGGCGGCTTGTTCGAGACTGCCCTGAGCCGAAGCCGAAACGACGGAAAGCGCAAGCAGAAGAATTGCTAAAAGAAGTTGCTTCTTCATCTTAACTCCATCAATTTTGAAAAACCACTAAAAGCAGAAAGATAAAATTTGCCTTTTCACATCGGTTTAAATTTGACTGATTTAAATCAAGTAAATAGTTTCACTCGGTTTTTACTGCAAATTCATAAATATATCTTAAATTTAGCACAGGACAAATGCCTCAACAACATAAACAATTTTGCTGGGCTATCTTAACGTAAATAAGCTAAACTATTCAATCATATAAATGTTAAGTAAATGTTAAGCTAATCAATTAACAATGGCAAAATCTTTTGCCATTGTTGAAATCTTTTCCCGAAATACGTTTCGGCGCGGGACAGGATTGCCGTTATTTTCTCGAAGCCGTCAGACGCTCGAAAATCCCGCGATTGACCGTTATCATACGGTTAATGAAAAGTGATTTTGTAAATAACCGTGTTTCTAATGATTTTTATAATTTTGAGCGGCGATCCTTATGAATGATAAAGAAAACTTTAACCTTGAAAAAGTAAGCGAAATTGTAGGAGTTCCGCCGCACGTAATTCGTTATTGGGAAACTGAATTCCTACAGGTCAAACCAGAAAGAGATGAATTAAAGCAACGTATATATAGTCGAAAAGACCTCGATGTTATTATTCGTATTCACTATCTATTATATGAAGGGAAGTATTCAATCGCGGATACGAAAATTGAGTTGGCTAAAGAATTCGGTTAAATTCTTTGTGTAAGTTTCCATTCCTGGATGAATGTTTGCGGATGGAAATCTTCGGCAATTGGCGCGAAGCTGAAGTGGTTGCTGAAAAATGGCGAAAGTTTCACAACGCGGAGCGACCGCACAGCAGTTTGGGTTATCATTAAACGGCTGAAAAAGAATTATAATTTTCAAATTTTTCCGCTCGATGCACGAACGCTCTAATGACATCGTTCTGCAAAACGGTCAACTTTCGCCGGTAACTTTAAACATCACCGGACGCGATTTTGAGTTTGCCGCTTACCATAAAAACTACCTTTTGAAATTTGACAAACGAATCGAAATTAATATAAGTTAAATGCTATTGAAAATGATTTTCAAATTCACATACTAATAAACATCGAAAAATCTGAATGTTAAAACGGTAATTTCAGCATTGATTGTTTTTTAACAAAAAAGGCTGCGATGCTGAAACATCGCAACCCGTTAGAACACTTTTTGACCGAGGACTGTCTTAAAATCATCAGCCGTAAATTGTGTCCGCGAATTATCGTAGCACAATCTTCGGAAAACATCAGCAAAAGGCTTAAAAGCTGTTGATAACCCAAATTTTTCAGGAGGCTGCGAATGATTCGTTATTTAAAACTGCAATCGCCAAACGGAAAAAATCCACTTTCCGTTAATTTACCTAAACTTTTCAAATTATTTATTTTAGCGTCAATTTGTCTTTCATTCGGTTGGCTCACGGCTTTGCCCATTTTTCGCGCCGCACCGCCGTAACGAGATAGATTCGCCGCGAATTTGCGCCCGAAGAATTCGTCGCGTTATTAAGAGAAATAATTTTCAGAAATAAAAAAAAGCGTGAAATTTTAATAATTTATTAAGAAAGTTGAGGTAATTTAAATGGCAGCATTAAGAGGATTTTGTTTAGCGTTTATGGCGGCAATTTTGTTGACGGGCATCGCCGACAATCAATCAGCGGTTAGCGCACAGGTTTCGACCGGAACGATTCAAGGAACGATTTTGGACCCGAACGGACGCGGCGTGCCGGATGCGTCGGTTGAAATCGTCGAACTCAAGCGGCGCGTAACGAGCGACGCGGCGGGGATTTATCAATTCATGAATCTATCCGCAGGCGATTATAGAATCAGGATTATCGCCGACGGTTACAACGCCGTTACATCGTCTATTATCAGCGTGGCAAGCGGCAGCACGACCACACAGGATATGAATTTCAGCCAAGTGCGCGGCAGTCTTAATCAAGTTGATGTCGTCGGCACGGATATGGATGCTATCGCCGAGATTCCCGGTTCGGTGGCGGTGATTACGCGCGAAGAATTGCGGTCGAGTCATCCGATTGACGCGAACGAAGTTTTGCGCCGCGTCACGGGCGTTCACGTCAGAGAAGACAGCGGTCCGGTCGCGCTTCGCCTTAATGTCGGGATTCGCGGTTTGAATCCTGACCGCAGCCGTCAGATTTTAGTTTTAGAAGACGGCATACCGCTCGCGCTCGCGCCTTACGGCGAACCGGAACTTTATTACAGCCCGCCGATTGACCGGATGCAGCGCGTCGAAGTTTTGAAAGGCAGCGGCTCGATTCTCTATGGTCCGCAAACTATCGGCGGCGTGATTAATTTTGTTACGCCCGACCCGCCGCAGCAGGCGAGCGGCTCGTTTGAAATCGTCGGCGGACAGCGCGATTTTCTCAACTTTAAAACCAATTACGGCGGCACCGTCGGCAAACTCGGGTTGTATGGTTCTTTTCTGCGAAAACAGGGCGACGGGTTTCGCGTTTTCAATTTCGGAGTTACGGATTTTACGGGCAAATTGAATTACGCTTTTAACGACCAACATATTTTCGGCGCGAAAATCTCGCTTTATGATGAAAGTTCAAACTCGACTTATTTGGGTTTGACGCAGCGGCAATTTGAACTCGACCCGAACGGAAATCCCGTTCCCGGTGACCGCTTGAAAGTTAATCGTTATTTCGGTTCAATCAATCACCAATTCGTTCCGAACTCGACGACGCTCTTAAATACGACCGTTTACGCTTATAACACGGTTCGCAATTGGCGACGGCAGGATTTTGACCGCGCTCGCGTTGCGGGACGCAGTTACGTCGGCGTATTCGGCGACGAAAGCATTCCGGGCGGCGCGATTTTTCTGCGTAACGGCGCGGGCAATCGCAACCGCGAGTTTAACGTCGCGGGCATCGAATCGCGCTTGACCAAAGAGTATTCGATTGCCGGAAATCGCAGCAATTTCACGGGCGGAGCGAGTTATACATACGAGAAGGCGTTTGATGAATATGTTCAGGGAGCGAGGGCGACGAGCAGCGACGGCGTTTTGCGCGATGCCGAAACCAGACCGGCAAACGGCGTATCTTTGTTCGCGCAAAATCGCTTCACGATTGGCAGTCGTTTTACCGTTACGCCCGGCTTGCGCTACGAGCGTTACAGCTACGAACGTCATATCACACGGGCGCGTGTCAACAACATTCCGACCGATGTCAACCGGCGTGGCGAAGATAAAGTATCCGCGTTTGTTCCCGGCATCGGCATCACGTTTCAACCAGTCGAGCGGCTGACGATTTTCGCCGGAGCGCATCGCGGTTTTGCGCCGCCGCGTGTCAAGGACGCGGTGAGCAGTCAAGGCGTTCCCGTCCAACTCGATGCCGAATACAGTTGGAATTACGAAACCGGCGCGCGCTACGCGGCGCGGAACGGCTTTAATGCCGAAGCGACTTTTTACGTGCTTGATTTTCAAAATCAGATTATTCCGGCATCGCAATCCGGCGGCGCGACCTCGACTTTAATCAACGCCGGAGAAACTCTGCATCGCGGAATTGAACTGCAAGCCGGCTTCGACTTCGGCAAATTATTCGACATTCGCCACCGCATTACAACCGATTTCCGCTATACGAATCTCGCAACGGCGCAATTTAAAAACGGCATCTTCGACGGCAATCGTCTGCCTTACGCGCCGGAAAACTTGTTCAGCTTTATCGCCGGTTATCGCCATCCGCGCGGCTTCGGCACACAATACGATGTAACTTGCGTCGGCAGCCAGTTTGCCGATAACAGGGAAACCGTCGCCCCAAACGCGAACGGCGAAATCGGTTTGATTCCGTCATACACGCTGCACAATCTTTCGTTTGATTACGAACACCGCTTCGAGCGATTTTCCATCGCGCCGTTCGTTACCGTCAAAAACTTGACGAACCGCGTTTATATTTCATCGCGCGCGCCGGAAGGCATTCAACCCGGCTTGTTTCGTCAAGCCAATTTCGGTTTGCGCGTGCAATACTAATTCGGGCGATTAATATTTTGCAGAAGATTGCAGAAATAAAGAAAAATTTTAGAATTTAAGGGTTATGAATACAATATTTTTTTTGAAAATTTTGACAGCGGCTTGTTTTTTCGCACTTTTAATCGGCTGTGAAACAAATTCAAACAATCAAACGGCAAATAATCAGACGGCGCAGGAACTTGTCGTCGCGCTCAAACCCGACAAAAATCCCGACCAAATGATGCAGGAACGCGAATCTTTGCAGAAATTTCTGGGCGAAAAACTCAATCGTCCCGTCGAAGTCATCATTCCGCTTTCGGCGGCGGTCATTAACGAAGGTTTTGCGAACGGCACGATTGACATCGGTTATCTGAGCGCGACCGATTTAATCAACGCCAAAGAAGCGGAATTGCTGCTTGTCGGCGAATTAAATGGCAAGACGACTTATAAAAGTTACTGGTTGGCGTTGAAGGAAAAACCTTACGAAAAGATAGAGGATTTGCGCGGCAAGCCCGTCGCTTTTGCGAGTAAAACCAGCACGTCGGGTTTTGTCATTCCGCTGTGGGATTTGCGCCGCAAAAATTTCGTGTCGGACAAAAACGACCCCGAAGAATTTTTCGGCAAAGGCAATGTTTTTTACGGAACAGGCTACGTTTCGGCGGTTGAAAGAGTTTTGAACGGCGAAGCGGAAGCCGCCGCCGTCAGCTATTATGTTTTGGATGAAGACAAGCATTTGTCGGCGGAACAGCGCGGACGGCTGAAAAAAGTCGCCGAACAGGGCGATGTGCCGACGCATATTATCGCCGTTCGCAAATCGCTTTCAGACGCGGAAAAAGCCAATCTGAAAAAAGCCGTTTTGACATTAAACGACGGCGGCAATGAGCAATTGCGCGACAAACTTTTTACTTCTAAATTAGTTGAAACAGACGCGGAAAAACATCTCGCGCCGATGCGCGAGGCTTTGAGCGTCGTGCCGAAATAAGAGGAAAATTTATCCACAGATAGACACAGATGAACACGGATATTAAAGAAAGTTTAGATAAATTCTTATCCGGCTTTTCTTGATTTTATCTGAGTTTATCCGTGTTCATCTGTGGATAATTAATTCTTTAAAGACTTGGAAACACAAACTCAAACAGAATTTGCGGTTGAAACTTCTTCGTTGTCGCTGAAGCGCGGCGAAAAATTGTTGTTTGAAAAAATGACGTGGCAACTGCCGCGCGGAAAATTTCTCGCCGTAACGGGCGCGAGCGGCGCGGGAAAGTCGAGTCTTCTGGCGTGTCTGGGCGGCGGCGTCGCGCCAACCGACGGAGAATTCAAACTCGCCGGAGATGATTCAAAATCAATCGGATTCGTGTTTCAGAACTTTCGGCTGACGGCGAATCTGAGCGTTTTGATTAATGTTTTATGCGGAAAGTTGGGCGCGTATAATTGGTGGCAAACCATTTTTTCGTTTTCCGAAGACGACCGGCAAACGGCTTTTGCGATTCTGCGCGAACTCGGTTTGGAAAAACTCGCGCATCGTCAGGTGCGAAAAATTTCCGGCGGCGAACAGCAGCGAACCGCCGCGGCGCGTGTTCTGCTGCAAAATCCGCCGATAATTTTGGCGGATGAACCGACCTCGAATCTCGACGCGGCTTTGGCGGACAAGGTTTTAACCATTTTGCGGCGCGGTTGTGCGGAACAAAATCAAACAATCGTCTGCGTTCTGCACGATGCGCGATTGGTTGAAAAATTTGCCGACTATGAACTGCGAATCGGCGCGGATTATAAAGACGGCTGGAGTTTTCGGCAAATTCCGCGATGAGAAAAGAATTGTCGGACGATTTGAAAATTCTGAAACTGCCGCTGCGCGAACGCTTCACCGCGTTCGGCGCGACGCTCGCGCTGTTTTTGATTTTGGTAGTCATTTCGCTTCCGGCGCTCGAAGGCGCGGGACGCGAACTCGATTATGTTCAAAATCTGCGCCGCTTTGCCGGACAGTTTTTCCCGCCGGATTTTTCCGCCGCGCCGCAGATTTTGGACGCGCTCGGCGAAACCGTGCAAATCGCGGTGATGGCGACATTTTTCGCGGTGATTCTGGCTCTGCCGCTGGCGATTGCCGGAGCGCAAAACATCGCTCCGCGCTGGTTAAATCTGCTGACCAGAATGATTTTAAACGCCGTCCGAACGCTGCCGAGTTTGATTTGGGCGCTGCTCGCCGTCGCCGTCGTCGGACCGAATTCGCTCGCCGGAGTCATCGGTTTGACGTTTTACAGTTTGGGTTATCTGGGCAAATTTTTCAGCGATGCTTTTGAGTCGGTTGATACGGAAATTTCCGACGGTTTGCGCGGTTCGGGCGCAGACCGCGTGCAGGCTTTTCAATACGGATTGCTGCCGCAAGTCAAGCCTTTGATTTTGAGCCACGCGCTCTGGATGCTCGAATACAACATTCGTTCGGCGGCGATTATCGGCTACGTCGGCGCGGGCGGCATCGGTCTTTTGCTTCACACTTTTCAGGAATACGGGCAATGGCAAAAGTTTTCGACCGTGCTGCTTTTTATACTCGCGCTCGTCACCGCGCTCGATTTTTTCGGCGAATGGCTGCGCGGAAAATTGACGAAAAACGATTGAAAGATTCATTTTAATAATTTGCCTTACGCGGTTTGGTTTTCAGCATTTGCGAATTCCCGAAAAAGTAAATTCTATCTCAGCTATCGACCTCAACTGTTTTATAATCCCGACAACGGTATGGCGCGCAACATATGCCGCGTCTGCGGATGTTTTATAAATTAAGGTCTTCGCTTTAAGCCAAAATAGATTTCAACTGTTTTTTTTATTATTTTGTAGCATTCGCAGGTTTCTTTTTCTAGTCCTTTTCTGTCAATAATCGAAATAACGCCGCGATGGTAGTCAATCAGTCTTTTGTCCTGCAATGTTTTTGCGGCTACTGAAATTGTCGGACGATTCGTTCCCAGGATATTGCTGATGAGTTCCTGGGTAAGAAACAGCTTTTTGCTGTGAGAACGGTCTGCAAAGGTCAAAAGCCAGCGGCTCAGACGCTGCTCGATTAAATGCGTTTGATTGCAAAGCGCCGTCTGAGCCGTTTCGGTTAATCGCGCTTCAAGATGATTAAGTATTAAATCGTGAAGCGCGTCGACCTGATAAAATTCATCCCGAAATACTTTGGGCGGTATTTTATAGCTGACTCCGTCGCTCAGCATCGTGCATTGAACAATAAAATAACCGTGTTTGAAAATAGCTCTTTCTCCGATGACGGACTCATTCCCGACAATGCTTAACTCCAGATTTACGCCGTCTGAATTACTGACCGAAAGCGAGGCGACTCCTTCGTCAAGAAAATAAACGCTTTTTGCCGGCGTGTCGGATTCGTGAAGAACATCACCCTGTTTTAGAACCACTTTTTTCAAATGCGGCAATAGACGCCGATATTCCGCGTCAGGCAAGGCGGCAAGCAGCAGATTCTTCGGACGAGTATCAATTTTAGGTTGCTCCGTCATAAATTTTTCTTTGGTTTTTGACATTTTTCAGAGACAAAAATAGCTGATTGTATTGAACATTATAATCTCAATTCTGGAAGTTTCCCGATTTGCCGGGGAAAGGAAAAAGCAAGGCAATATCTCGGTTATTATTTAGGCAGACACTCATACTTCCAGTTTAACGATGTCTTGGGTGAGACGAGATAATAAGCTGAACAACTGTTCGCCGTCTTCAAGATAGGTAATATATTCCTTTTCGCTTACCTGAACGTCTTTGCCTTCTAAATCTTCTCCATAATTTGCAGCGATAACAACAAGCGGAACATCTAGTTCGCCCGCTCGACAGATATTTCTTACGATTCTCAAAATATCTTCAGGCGATTTACGAAGCAAATTTGCCAAAACCAGGTCGGCTCTAAAGCATCCGCCGCTAACTCTATCGAGCGCGTCTTCTTCATCGAGAGCCAAAGTTACTTTATAACCAAAATTTTTAAGCCTCTCTCTGAAAAGAGGACGCGCATCATTATCTTCCTCAATAAGAAATATAGTCGGATTGTTCATTTTTAAACTCCTCCGTGAAAGAATAAAGAATACCAAACCAAATGCTTAAACTTTGTATGTTACCGGACATTTATCAGATTACCCGGCATTTTATACGAGTTATTAAGGACAATACTTCGGACAGTTTTTGAAAAGTAATTTTCGCTAACTCGTTGAAAAATAAATAAAGTGACTATTTAAATCAAACTTAGCTCAACACCTAAGTTTGATTTAATGTTGAAAAAAGAATTTGGTCATTTGAGAAGCCTTGATTTTATTGGGCTTCAAGCAATCAAAAAACTGTCCGAAGTATTGATTATAAATACTTGCTTTTTATTCTTGAAACACTTTCTGGGACGTCATTGAGTTGTTCAGCAATTTCAAACACAGTCTTTCCTTTTTTGAACATTTCAACAGCAGAAATATAACGAATTTTTTCAGGGTTGATACGAACTCCCAGCCAACGATAAGTCCCTCTTTCTATCCATGTGGAAAAACCTTGCCGTGAAAAAGGAACAC
>JALZOE010000249.1 GCA_030857325.1 Acidobacteriota bacterium | reverse complement strand
ATGTTATACTGTAAAGTTTTATAAATACAGTTAGGAAAAATAATCGAGGAACAATAAATTAGTGAGTAAATTAGAAATCATTCCGCTCGGCGGCATCGGCGAATTCGGAATGAATTGTATGGGCATTCGCTTCGGCGATGAAATGATTATAGTCGATGCGGGAATGGGATTTCCCGAAGAATCTCCGTACGGAGTCGATATTTCGATTCCGAATTTCGATTTTCTGGAACAGTATCGCGACGACATAACGGCGCTCGTTTTGACGCACGGACACGAAGACCACATCGGCGCGCTGCCTTATTTTCTGAAAAAATTCAATGTGCCGGTTTACGGCTCGCGCTTTACGCTGTCCTTAGCCGAAAGACGGCTCGAAGAACACAATTTGTTTGAAAAGATTTTGCTTCACCGTGTCAAGGCGCGCGAGGTCGCCGAAATCGGAAACTTTAAAGTCGAATTTATACACGCTTCGCATTCGCTGGTCGAGTGCTTTTCGCTGGCGATAAAAACGCCGGTCGGAACCGTTATTCACACGGGCGATTACAAAATAGACCCGACGCCGGTTATCGGCAAGCCGTTCGATTTGGAAACGCTCTCTAAATACGGCGACGCGGGCGTTTTGGCTTTGTTGGGCGATTCGACAAACGCCAATATTCCCGGCAGAACTCCGTCGGAGCGGGAAGTTATTCCGGCTTTTGAAGAAATTTTCGGCGAGGCGGAAGGCAGAATATTCGTCGCCTCGTTTTCTTCTTCGCTGCACCGGCTGCAGGTAGTTTTCGATGTCGCTCACGCCTTCGATAAAAAAGTCTGCGTTCTCGGTCGCTCGATGCAGAAAAACGTCGATTTGGCAATTGAGCAGGGTTTGATGAAAATTCCGCACAACACGCTGGTCGGTCTCGGCGAATCGCGCAGCCTGTATGACGACGAAATCGTTTATCTCGTTACCGGCTCGCAGGGCGAAACGCGCGCGGTTCTGGCTAATCTGGCGAGCGGCACTTATAAGGGAATGCAGATTGAAAAAGGCGACACGGTTTTGCTTTCAGCCCGAATTATTCCGGGCAATGAAAAAGGCATTTCGCGGATGATTGGCGACATCTACAAGCGCGGCGCGAATATTATCGAGGAAAAACGCCGCTTGATTCACGTCTCCGGTCACGCCTCGCAGGAAGATATTCGGATTATGACCGAAACGGCGCGTCCGAAATACGTCATACCGATTCACGGCGAATACCGGATGCTGTTTCGCCACAAAGAATTTATTAAAAATCACGTCGAAGGCTTTACGGACGATAACGTGATTTTGATTGAAAACGGCGACGTTCTCGAATTGGACGAACGCGGCGCGCGCATCGCCGCGCATAACGAACTCGATAAAACTTTTATAGACGAGGAAGGTTCGGAAGAAATCGAATACGAAACGGTGCGCGAGCGCAAGAAACTGGCTTACGGCGGATTGATTTCGCTGGTCGTAACCATCGACCGAGACACGAAAAAACTGAAAAACGAGCCGCAAATCGTCGTCCAGGGCGTCGCCGGAATCGACCCGCTCAACGGCGATTTGAAAAACACGCGCGACGCCGTTGCCGACATTATCGAAGCAATGAAGCGCGAGGATTTTACCGATAAAAAATTCGCGCAGGAAAATCTGCGCGTGCAGTTAAAAAGATATATCCAAAAAGAAACCGGCACGAAACCCGTTATTATTCCGACGATTGTCGAGGTGTAGAAGAAACCGCTAATAAATTGAACGACACGAAAATCAAAAAACTTTTAGCCGAAACAACGGTTGAAATCGCACCTGAAACTTTTTTTCTCGTCTCGCTGCCCCGCGAAGACTGGCTCAAACTTCTGGAAAATCCCGAACTTAGCCCAAGAATGACCGCGCCGTTTATGATTTTGTCGGACAATCGCGAGGTTACGCTGCTGCTCGACGAAGTTGATTACGGCACGATTCGCTATCGGCTTCGGGACGCGAAAACCGAAGGCAATTTCCGTCTTCTGACGTTTAATATCGAACTCGATTGGAACGTCGTCGGCTTTCTCGCCGAAATTTCAAGAATCCTAGCCGAAGCAAACATTACAATCGGCGCTCTTTCCGCTTTTTCCCGCGACCATATTCTGGTAAAGCAGCAGGATTTAGGCAAAGCGCTGAAAGTTTTAGGCGAACACGTCGAAGAACTTTGTTAGGCAGTGGATAATGGATAATGGATAATTAAAAGTAAAGACATTATCCATTGTCCACTATCCACTAATTTTTTATGTTCTGGAAAGATAAAGTCGTATTTCTGACCGGCGCTTCAAGCGGCATCGGCGAAGCGCTGGCGATTGAAACGGCAAAACGCGGCGCGATTGTCGGACTGCTGGCGCGGCGCGAAGAATTGCTGCGGGAAATATCCGCCAAAATCGAACGAAACGGCGGCACGGCGCGTGTCTTTGCCGTCGATATAACCGATGCCGAAGCCGTCGCGCGGGCGGCGCGGGAATTAAGAAACGAATTCGGGAGAATCGACATTCTGATTGCCAACGCCGGAATCGGCGGAAATAATGCGGAAACCAGAAATCTCGAAGCCGAAGGCGTTACAAAAGTTATTAACACGAATTTAATCGGCGCGGTCAATGCGGTCTCAGCCGTTTTGCCGTTTATGCTCGCGGAAAAAAGCGGACAGCTTGTCGCCGTTTCCAGCCTTGCCGGTTTTCGCGGCTTGCCGAAATCCGCCGCTTACTGCGCCTCGAAAGCCGGAATGACGGCGTTTTTTGAAAGCGTCCGGCTCGACGTTCAAAGAAAAGGCGTTTTTGTAACAATAATACAGCCGGGATTTATCAAAACGCCTTTGACTTCGGGGCGTGAAACGAAAATGCCTTTTTTGATGGAACTCGAAGATTCGATTCCGCATTTTCTCGACGCCGTCGAAAAAAGCAAAAAATTCGCCGCCTTTCCGTGGCAGTTGGCGACGATTGTCCGGGCGGCGAGATTTTTCCCCGCCGGCTTTTACGATAAAATCGTCAGACGCCTCAAGTTCCGCGAATAGTTTCAATAGCATTTTCGCCGCAAAGTCTGTAAAATCCACAAAGTTGTAATTCATAAATTAAATCCGAAAAAATTGGATGTTTGTCGGCAACCGTAAAATTAAAAATAATGCGGCGGCTGATTTTCCAAAACCGGCGCTATTCCAATGTCAGCCGATTATTAACCGATGAATTTTTTACAAGCGATTATTCTTGGAATCGTCCAGGGTTTAAGCGAATTTATTCCGATAAGCTCGACGGCGCATCTGGTTTTCGCCAGCCGACTAACCGGTTTATATGAAGGACAGCCCGAACAATTGACGGCGACTATTGCCGTTTTGCAGCTAGGAACTCTGGCGGCGGTTTTCGTCTATTTCGCGCCGGATATTTTCGGCATATCGGTCGCTTTTCTGCGCGACCACTGGGCTTTGATTACGCGCCGACGCCGCACGTTTTCGGGAACGCACGGCGTCCGCCCGATGTGGCTCTCGCAGGAAGCGTGGCTCGGCTGGCTCATTATCATCGGCTCGATTCCAATCGGCGCGATTGGCTTATTATTCAAAGAAGTTATCGAAGGACCGGAAACGAAAAATCTGTGGGTCATCGGCATAATGATGATTTCGATTGCGGTTCTGATGGCGCTCGCCGAAATGGTCGGGTCGAAACGCCGGGAAATCAGGGATTTCGGAATTTTCGACGCGCTCGTCGTCGGTTTTTCGCAGGTTTTGGCTTTGATTCCGGGCGCGAGCCGCTCCGGTTCGACTTTGATGGGCGGACTTTTTATCGGGCAGAAACGCGAAGCCGCCGCCCGTTTTTCTTTTCTTTTATCGATTCCGGCAATCGCGGCGAGCGGATTTCTCCAACTGAAAAAGGCTTTGGAAGGCGGCATACCGCCCGAAAGTTTCACACCCTTATTGGTCGGGACAATCGTTTCCGCCGTTGTCGGCTATCTCTCAATCTGGTTTCTGCTCTCGTTCCTTAAAAGAAATTCGACGGCGGTTTTTATCATTTACCGCATTATTTTGGGCGCTGCGATTCTGATTTTGCTCTGGCAGGGAATCATCAGCCCGCAGGTTAATCTGTAAACACATCAACACAATGGAAAATCAAACGCCTCAAAAAAACAACCGCCGCGAGATTTTCGGCTGGCTGATGTATGACTGGGCGAACTCGGCTTTTTATACGACAATCATCGCCGTTCTGCTCGGACCGTATCTAACCGCGCTGGCGCAGGGACACGTCGGCGAAAACGGCGTTATTTACAGTTTCGGTTTTTTGGGCGCGGTAACGGCGAAAAATCTTTTTTCGCTGAGTATTACCGTCTCGGTTTTTGCGCAGGTTCTTTTTCTGCCGATTTTGGGCGGAATCGCCGATTACTCGAATTTGAAAAAGCGAATGATGGCGTTTTTCTGCTATCTCGGCGTCGTCGCCAGTTGTCTTTTATTCTTTGTAACCGACGCCAATTACCTTTTCGGCAGCGCGTTGTTAATCGTCTCCAATTTGAGCTTCGGCGCGGCAAATGTTTTTTATAATGCTTATCTGGTCGATATTACGACCGAAGACAAGCGCGATTTTATTTCGAGCTACGGTTTCGCGTCCGGCTACGTCGGCGGAATAATTATGCTGGTCTTAAACCTGCTGATTGTTCAAAACGCCGAATCTCTGGGTTTGACGACCGGGCTTGCCATTCGCCTGTCGTTTCTGGCGGCGTCGCTCTGGTGGGGAATTTTCGCGCTTTTTACTTTTTATTCGATAAAATCGCGCGGCGCGGCGAAAAGTTTGCCG
>JALZOE010000026.1 GCA_030857325.1 Acidobacteriota bacterium | reverse complement strand
ATTTTATGTTGTTGCGCCCGGTTCTGTCGCTTTTCGACCAATTAAGTTGCTCTTACAGAATCTAAAACGTGCTGGTTTTTCTTTTGACGAACTGCCGCAGTCTGCTCAGGCATTCTCTCAAATCGCTTTCAAGTTTTTTCTCGTCGCCGTCGGCAAGATAAGTAATTTTTACCTCTTCCTTCCGGTTGCTGAAGGCGCTGAACCAGTAAATTAAATCAACCCAATGCGGGCTGACTTTTATATGTCCATTTTCCAGCCTTATACTTGCCTTCGGAAAAAGTTTCGGTTGAAAATTCTTCAAAGTTTATCTTAAATTCCTGCCCGATTCGCTTCAGGTAATCAATCGCTGTCTGTGTCGCTTCCGCCGGTGTTGCCATAATGTCTTTAGAATAACCAATAAATGCGGATTTTGCTTGCCGACAAACAAATAAATCGTCTGAATTTCGATAAAAATCCGTCCGCCGCGTATATGTCCGAAAAGTAAGGTTTTTTACCGCAACGCGATAAAACACGAAATAACGTAAAAATAAAACAATCTAAATTTGCTTTCCTTTTTCGTTTAATTCACATTTTTCGCGGGCAGTATTTCTTATTCCCAAATTGACTTCAAGTTAAATCCGGCAGCCGGAAGGCGAGACGCGCCGCGCCGATTATTCCGGCATCGTCGCCTAACTGCGCGGGCAGTATCGGAGTTTTCCGGGCGGTTTCCGAATAAACGCGCTCACGCAGCGTTTCCTTTAAATGCGGCGCAAACAAATTCCAACTTGCCGCCGCGCCGCCGCCGATGACAATTGCGTGCGGATTTAAAACGTTTATCAAATTCGCAACGGCGACGCCGAGATAAAATCCCATTTGCCGAAAAACTTCGAGCGCGAGTTCGTCGCCTGCGTTTCCGGCTCGATACACTTCCAGAGACGTAAATGGCGCATCGACATTTAAAATCGATTTCGGATACCGCGGCTTTAATTCCTTTGCCAGACGAACTATCGCCGTCGCCGACGAGTATTGTTCGACGCAGCCGCGCGCGTCGCATGTGCATAATACTCCGTGCGGCTCAACGCAGATATGCCCGATTTCACCGGCGGCGGCGTCCGCTCCGCGCAGGATTTTTTCGTCGATGATAACGCCGCCGCCGACGCCTGTTCCGAGAGTTATACAAATTGAGCTTGCAAAACCTTTTGACGCGCCAATCCAATTTTCGCCGATTGCCGCCGCGTTCGCGTCGTTTTCGAGCGCGACTTTAACGCCGAGTTCGTCTTTGAGCGCCGCCGCCATTTGAAAATCGTTCAACGCGGGCAAGTTCGGCGTCTTTAGAATCAAGCCGTCGCGAATTGTTCCCGGAACCGCCGCCAGAAACGATTTAATTTTATAATCGGAGCAATGTTTCCGACACGCGCGGGCGGCTTCGACAATCGCCCGAACGATTTCTTCGCCGCTTTCGCCGCGCGGCGTTTCGCCTCTTGTTTGAAACAAGATTCTTCCACGGCAGTCAATCGCTGCCACTCGCAGATTCGTCCCGCCCAAATCGGCTGCCAAAACGATTTCTCTATTCATAATCAATACCTGGGAGCGCGGAAGCGCGAGCAAAATCATCGAACGGCGTGTTTAAATAAACCCGATTTGACGCCGTTCTCAAGCGACGTGCGCGGGCGGGATGCCCGCGCTCCCAGGGATGTTTTCCGCGGCTAAATTCTTCCGTAAAGTTCCGTTAATTCGCGCAGACGCTTTGAAATTTCGTCGGAAAAATCGCCTTCACGACATTGCCAATACCAATTTCCCGAACCGGACGCGGGCAGATTCATTCTGGCTTCATTGCCCAAACCGAGCAAATCCTGCATCGGCACAATCGCCGTGTCAGCCACCGATTCCCAGACGGCGCGAATGAAGTCCCAGTGAATTTCGCGCCCGTCGGATTTCAGATAATTCAAACAAAATCGGCGCTCGCGCTCGATTTGCGAATCGTCGCGCGTCGAGCCGCTTCCCGCTTTTGAATCGAACCAGCCGACGGTCGTGTCGTTGTCGTGCGTTCCGGTATAGGCGACCGAGTTTTTGATATAATTGTGCGGCAAATCGCGGCTGTTCGCGTCGCCGCCGAAGGCATACTGCAAAATCCGCATTCCAGGAAATCCAAACCAATCGCGCAATTGTTCGACATCCGGCGTTATCACGCCCAAATCTTCCGCCCAGAACGGCAAATCGCCGACGGCGTTTTTCAGCGCGTCGAAAAGTTCTCTGCCTGGCACGTTTACCCAACGTCCGTTTTGCGCCGTTTTGTCCGTTCCGGGAACTTCCCAAACCGCCGCAAAGCCGCGAAAATGGTCAACGCGCACAATATACATTGTTTTCAAAGTCGCTTTAACTCTATCAATCCACCAGCGAAAATCGTCCTGCCGCATTCGTTCCCAATCGTAAATCGGATTGCCCCAAAGCTGTCCGGTTCGGCTGAAATAATCAGGCGGAACTCCGGCGACGACTCGCGGCGAGCCGTCTTCGTTTAATTTAAATTGCGATTGATTGCGCCACACGTCCGCCGAATCGAGCGCGACGAAAATCGGCGCGTCGCCGACGATTTTTATATTTTTTGAATGACAGTAATTTTTCAGTTCGCTCCACTGTCGAAAGAAAAGCCACTGCTGAAATTTCTGCGCTTCAACGTCGGAGCGCAAATTTTCGCGCGCTTTATTTAAAGCATTTTCCTCGCGCAGTTTCAAAGAATTGTCCCAATTTTGCCACGATTTCCCGTCGCGCGATTTTTTTATCGCGCGAAACAAGGCGTAATCTTCCAGCCACGCGGCTTCCCGCCGGCAAAAGGCTTCAAATTTTTCGCGCAAATCGCCGCTCGTCGTCAGGCGAAACCGCTCGTGAGCCAAGTCGAGAATCCAATTCTTCCAATCGTAAAGTTTTCCGAAATCGACACGCCCGATTGGAAAATCCGGCTTCTTGTTGATTTCATCGACGCTCAAAAATCCGGCTTCGACGATTTTTTCCGGCGAAATGAGATTCGTATTTCCGGCAAACGCCGAAAAACATTGATACGGCGAATCGCCGTATCCGGTCGGACATAAAGGTAAAATCTGCCAGTAAGTTTGCCTGGCGCTCGCCAGAAAATCGACGAATTTATACGCTTCATCACCCAAATCGCCGACGCCGAATCTGCTCGGCAGCGATGTCGGATGCAGCAGAACGCCGCTCGCTCTGGGAAAATTCATAATCTTGAAAGTAAAGTCTAAATTACCGATAATTTTTTACAGCCGCCGCAACCATTTCCTTTCAACCCCGAATTTTCGGGTTTATTTGACTTGCGACAAAATTTTACGCAAGGGACGCCCCGCCATAATTCCGGTATATTTCCCTTCTTCGACGGCGATTTTACCGTTGATGATAACAAACTTCATTCCCGTCGCCGGCGCTTCGGGCTGTTCGTAAGTGGCGCGGTCGCGGACGGTTTTCGGGTCAAACACGATGACATCGGCGAAATAACCGACGCGCAGACGCCCGCGTTCGGGAATGCGGAAAGTTTCAGCCGTCAGCGCGCTGCTCGCGCGAACGGCGAATGGCAGCGTGATAAGTTTTTTCTCAAATACATACTCGCGCAGCTTTCGCGGAAAAGTTCCGTATTTGCGCGGATGACCGGAAGAGCCGTCCGAGCCGGTCATCACGAAATCCTGTTTCATAAAATTTTCAATGTCGCTTTCGTTCATATTAAACGAAGCGATGCCCGCGCCGCCGCCGGCAACGATGTCGAGCGCGGCTTCGACCGGCGTTTTTTTCCACTCTTTGGCTATCGCGCCGAGTGTTTTACCGACGAGATTTTTATCCTGCGACCGGGTAATTAAAATCGCTTCGGCTCCGTTGCGCCGCTTTAGATTCGCTTCCATTTCAGTTATCAGGCGCGGGAGAATCTGCGAATCTTTGATTCGTTCGAGAAGCTGCGCGCCGCCGCCCGCTTCCGCCCATCGCGGAACGAGCGCGGCGGTGATATTAGTGCCGGAAGCGGTGTAAGGATACTGGTTGGCGGTAATCTTAACGCCTTTAACCCGCGCTTGTTTAATAATTCGGACGGCTTCCCGGCTTTGTCCCCAGACTTCCGTTCCGAGAGCTTTGATGTGAGATATATGAACCGGAATTATCGCTTCGCGTCCAATGCGGATTGTCTCCCGAATCGAACCGAGCAAACCGATTGAGTATGAACCTTCGTCGCGCAGATGGGTGTCGTAAATGCCGCCGCTTTCGGCGACGACCTTCGCCAGCTCGATTACTTCTTCAGTCTTTGCGTAACTGCCGGGCGCATAAAAAAGCCCGGTTGACATTCCGAAAGCTCCTTCGTTCATCGCCTGTCCGGTTAAGTTTTTCATCTGCGCGAGCTGGTCGATTGAAGGTTCGGCGTCGCCTCTGCCCATTACTTCGCGGCGAACCGCGCCGTGACCGACAAGCAGCGCGGCATTGATTCCGATTCCCTGCCGCTCCCACTTGTCGAGCGTTTCGGCAACGCGAAACGGTCCGTCGCCGTCATTGCCGGTAATGACGGTCGTAACTCCCTGCATCAAATAGTTTTCGTTACTGCTGAGTTGCGGATTCGAGAGGTCTTCGAGCGCGTGCGTGTGCGGGTCAACAAATCCGGGCGCGATTATCATTCCGGCGGCGTCGAGCGTTCGAGCGGCGGTTACATTTTTTCCGGCGGATTTGCCGATAAAAACAATACGGTCGCCGCGAATGCCGATGTCCGTTTTAACCGGCGCGCGCGCCGAACCGTCAATAACCGTTCCGCCCTTAATCAATAAATCCAGCTTTAATTCACTACTAATCGGAGTTTTCCCGGCGCGACGCTGCGCCGGAGACACACCGGCTAGCAAGGCGAAAAACAGCAGAACGGAAAAGAATCTTTGATATTGATTAAACATAAGCGGTCGAATCTGAAAGAATTTATATTGAAGAAACATTTATCGAGCTTTTTTTAATTTTTGCGAACTTAGCGATTACGGCTTGCGCGAAACAGTTTTCGCGCCGGGCTGATAACTGCGTTCGAGATTGCGCTTAATCTCTTTTAAATCAAACCACGCCGGTTTGTATTGTTTTGTCGAATAAAGTTCGGCTTGGTCGAAAAAGTGAGACGATTTCGGGTCGGCGCTCTGACCGAAAACCAGCAGCGAGCGAGCGCGAACGCGCGGGCTGAACTCGACAACCGCCAGATAAGAATTGCCGCCCGTGCCGTATCGCCGCTTTTGTCCCGCATCGCGGCGGGTATTAAAGGTAAAGAGAGTTCCGGCTAAACCGCTCGCTCCCGGCACGGGAACACTCGGCTTCGCGTCATCGAACTTCTCCCGCGTTCCGCTCGTGTGAATGCGCTGAAGACGGTTGATTTCTCCCCACGCAATTTGCCATTTACCGAAATCGTTTTGTAATTCATTCAACACTCGCTCAAAAGCCGTCATCTTCGCCGCCGAATCTATTTCGTTTAACTGCTCACTAAGCATTGTGCGGACGGCATTATCTTCCCGGTGCGTCGCCCGCTCGCGGTTGATGCGCTGAAGCTGTTCAAAATACAGCATAAAAAGAGTCGTCGGCACTGAATCAATCCGGCTGTTATAATCCCACGACTTCAAAACTGTTATCGGCTCGGCGATTTTGCTTGCTCTGGCGGCGTCGGATTGACGGAGTTTTTCCCAAATCGAGACCAGTTCAGGCACAAGCGTCTCAGCCAGAAGAACGTGCGTATCGAGCGACGCGCGCGCCCATTCGTCGAACGTAAACTTTTCCTTTGACGCGAGAATCCGGCGCGAACGCTGCGCTCTGGGCGTGTCGAGGTCGGGCGCCATATAAACGGGGAATTTCGAGCGGTCGGGATTATCCGTGCTTGAGGTGAGAAACGGCGTCGAATTGCAGTTTTGAATCCAGCCCGAAGAAGGATTTAGAACCTGCGGCAGTTCGCTCAATTCGTGAAGCCCGTGCCAATCCGTTTCCGGGTTGCTGCCGTCAACCGGCTTTGTCCAATCGAATTCGGTCGAGCGGCGCGGCATCGCGTTTCCGTGCAGGTAGAAAATGTTTCCGCGCCGGTCGGCATACATCGTATTCGAGCCGGTCAGCCGGCGCTGCGCCATTGCGGATTTAAACTCGCCGAGGTTGCGGGCGCGAGCCATCGCCCATTTTTGTTTGAGCAGCCGCCCGCCGACTTCGATGGACGCGGCGCTGACGGCGAGAGATTTTCCCGCCCGCAACGCGACAACGGGACCGTGATGGGTTTTGCGAAAAGTGAAACGCTTCGTCTCCATTTTCCCTTGATTGTTGACGCGGATTTCGTCAGTCCACTCGACGGCGCTGCGGTAACTGCCGCCGTAACGATAAGCGAGAGGATTTTGCGGGTTATCAAAAGTTTCGATAAAAACGTCCGTCGAATCCGCGCCCGTATTCGTATGACTCCAACCGAGAGTTTCGTTGTGTCCCGACCAGATATAAGGCGAGCCGAGCATCGCAAAACCGGAGATATTCAGCCCCTGATTGCTGTGCAGATGCGCCTCGTAACGCTGACCGCCGCCGAAAAAGCCGACGTGCGGATTGATAAACAGCAGCGCGTGTCCCGACTGGCTCTTTTTCGGGCTGACCGCCCATACATTCGAGCCTTCGTCGGCAGATTCGCCCGAAGATTGATTTTGCGGCGCAGCGGGAAGTTCTTGAAAGAGCGTCCGCGATTCCTGCGCGGTGATTCCTAAAGACGCGAGCGACGGCGCGCCCGTTATCAACACAAACCACGGCTCGAAACGGTTTATCAATCTGGGGCGAACTTCCGGGTGTCGTTCGAGATAATAGTTGATTCCGGCGGCGTAAGCGTCGCATAACTTTCGCATCGGCAAACTTAAACTTTTGTATTCATCCCGCGCCCTTTTGCTCGTCTCAAAAAGCCGCGCCGTCAAATCACCGGCAAGCCGCGATTCTCCATAAATCTCTGATGCGCGTCCCAGTTTGTTGATGTGGTCTTCTTCCAACTGCCAAAAGTTATCTTCCGACTGGGCATACATCAATCCGAAGACGACGCTCGCATCAGTGCGTCCGTAGATGTGCGGCACTCCGAAACTGTCTCGATAAATCGTTACCGAACGTGCGAGATTTTTTGATGTTTGGGCGGCTAATGTTTGCCCGTTAAGCAGAATTAAAGAAACGAACATTAAAACCGTCGCAACAGTTTTTGAAGCTGCCGGTCTGAAAAGAAATCTCATTTTTTTCTCCAAATACGATTTGTTTAACCGATATATTAAACAACAATAGCAAATCGGCAAAAATATTTTCGGTTTTTCTTGGCGTGCCTGGCGCGTTTGCGGTAAATTCCTTGCCGCAAAGTTTGGCGCAAATTACTCTTGAGATAGCTTCTTTCTAATTTTCGCAGTTATTTACACACGTTAAACAACCAACCAAAAAAAGATTTCGTAAATTTGTTGCGCCTGAATCGGCGGCGACAACGACTTTTTTCATTTCCATAAAGCTGTAAAAGCCCGGTCGAGGCGGTCGCGCCAGGCTGTCCAGTTATGTCCGGTTTCGTCTTCTTCGTAAGCGACGGGAAAACCTTTGGCGCGCAAGCCGACGTTAACGCGCCGCGAGTTTTCCACGCCTTCGAGCGTTCCCGCGTCAAAGTAAAACCGAAACGGCGTTTTGGTCGCGTCGAGTTTTTCCAATTCTTTAATAACTCTTTGATTATCGACCCAAAACGAGGACGATTGCCCGCCGATGCGCGAGAAGATTCCGGGATATTTCAAGCCCGTCCAAACGCTCGTAATGCCGCCCAAAGACGCGCCCAAAATGGCTCGCCCGTCGCGCGATTCGATTGTGTTGTATTTTGCGTCAATCGCCGGAACGACTTCGGTTGCCAGAAAGCGCGCGTAATCGTCGCTCGCCCAATATTCCTTCGCGCGGTCTTTATAATCGACCAGAACCATTATAAACGGCTTGATTTTTCCGGCGCGGACGACATTTTCCTGAATCTGAACGGCTTTGGCGCGGGTTAAATAATCGCTGCCGTCCTGCAAATAAAGCGTCGGCAACGCGGTCGATGCGGAACTTTTCGGCACGTAAATTTTCACTGTTCGCTTGCCGTAGATTTTTGAATCGATTTCAAGCGTGTCGAGTTTCGCCGCTTCGCCCGTTTCCTTATCCCAATCAGTCGCTTTATATTCGGGCATCGTAAAAAACGAATTTTCGCCGCCGACACCGTTATCGACTCGATTCGGATTGAGCGGGTCGGTTATCCATTTTCCGTCAACAATCAGTTTATATTCGACGCGGGCAGAATTCGGAAACTTTAAAACCAAAATTTTCGAGTTTGGGAAATCCTGAAACTTTAAACCGCAAAGTTTCCAGCCTGTAAAATCGCCCGCAATCTCAACCGACTTTTCAGTTCCGAAATAGGTAAAAAGCATTTCGGACTCTTTTTCTTTTTTTCCGACAAACAATCGCGGACTCGGTTCATCTTTTCGCGGTTCGGACATAGTTCCGTTACCTTCGGGGCGAAAATTTTGCGCGTTTTCGCAATCGTTATTTATGGTTTTATCTATTGTATTCTGACTTTCGACTTCTGACTTCTTCCCCAAAACATAACGGTTATAAACAACATCGGGCGTGTCGAGATTTCTTCCCGCCTGCAAATTGACCGCCAGCCGGATAAACTGCGCCATCGACCACGCCAGCGGCGTCGCCGAGCCTGTGCCTTCGCCGAATTTCAGTTCGGGAATGAATTGTTTATCTATATTTTTCGGCGTTTGCGGTTTATCCCAAACTTGTTCGGGAATCATCAAACCGTCGTTGGCAAAACCTAGCATCGCGTCAAGGCGAGTTTTTGCCTTCGTCAAAAACTCTTGATTTTGGATTTTAGATTTTGGATTTTGGATTTCGTTCCCTGATTTTCCATTTTCCATTTTCCATTTTCCATTATTGGCGAGAGCCAATTCATATTGTCCGCGCTCGCCCGAAAGCAAAACCCAAAGGCGACCTTTGCCCGTATATTTCCCGTCCCAATTCCAACGCCGCCCGTCGTCCATTTCGCCGTAGCCGTCGTGGTTGTAGCGGTAAAAACCTTCGCCGTTCGGCGTATCGACTTTGATGATTCGGTCAATCACTTTCAACGACTTTTGAATTAACGGGTCGTCCGGCGATTTGATGCCGAGCCGCACTAATTCAAGAAATCCCGCATCGACGATTTCCCTTTCGTCGAAAAATCCCGCGCCGTTATTTAATTCGATTTTTTCGCCCGCGTCGGGATTTCCGTTCTGTGTGATTCGCAGATAATAATTGCCGTCGCCGTATTTTCCGGTTGTCGTCGCCGTCCACCGCTCGATGTTCGCTTCCCATTCGTCGGCAGTTTTCAGATAAAGATTCGCCGAAGTTTCGTCGCCGTTTTTCCGGGCGATTTCCGCCGCGCAAACAAGTCCGGCGATTTCCGCCGCAATCGTCGAAGGCGAAAAACCCGCTTCTTCTTCCCAACGCTCCTGCGGAGTTTTCGGACCGTTTTTAACAATAAAATCCGCCGCGCGTTTGACGTGATTTTCCCACGTCGCTTTGTCGCTGCGTCCGAGTTGATAAGCCATTATCAGCGGATAAGCGACTTCATCCATTTGCAGCGAACCCCAAAACGGCTTGCCGTCGAGAAACGAATTTTGCGGAAAACTTCCGTCCGGTTTTTGCTGAACTTTGAACAGAAAATCAAGCGCGCGAATCGCCGCGTCCTTATCGCCCAAAGCCATAAACGCCGTCGCCACCTGATACAAATCCCTTGACCAAACCAGATGATAACCGGCAACATTGTTTTCATTCGCATTTTCGCCGCCGCCCCACGGAACGGACAAAGAAGCGATATTCGCGCCGCGATGCGTTTTGTCTTCGTGCGCTTTCAACTGCATCGCCGCCATATTAAACTGCGCCTGATATTTCGGCTCGACTTGGCGGAGAGTTTTGACGTAATCGTTCCAACCGCGAACGAATTGAGCGTGCGCGTTATCGAATCCTTTTCTCAAAGAATTGTTTGCCGCATCCAATGCCGTTTGCGGCGTATTTCCGAAGCCGAGCGAAAGCGTAAAGATGGCGGATTTTTTATCTGTCGAAACAATTTTTGCCATTTGAACGACATTACCGTTTTCCGCTTTTGAGTAAGGCGTTGACAGTTTTCCGTCTCGCCGAAGCTGCTCAAGCCCGTCGCTGATTTGATAAAAGCCGCTTGAAACGTCGGTAATTCTCTCTGAATTTCGTCCTTCTCCGATAATCAGCGCCGAACACTTGTCTTTATCCTGCGCCAACAACGCTTTTCCCTGATTCCAAGCCGTATCGCGCATTCCGCTATTTTCGAGCGACGGGTCGTAGTAAACGTAAAGCTCAAGATTTTTATCGGTCGCCTCAAACATTACGCGAATCAAAACCGTGTTGTTTTCGACATCGGTAATATAACGCTTTGATATTTTCCATTTGCCGGTTTTCGCCGTATTACGCTGGATAAACTGTAAAGAATTTTCGGGAATTAATTTATCTTCGGGTTTTATTTTTTTTGGAACGGGCAATCCAAGCTGTCTTGATAATTGAGCAGACTGAAACGGAGTTAAAAGAATGCCGCCGTAATATTCTTCTTCCGTTATCAATTTTTGAATTGCATCGTCTCGTTCGGTTTCAACCTTTTTAGTTTTCGGATTGACCACGACGAACTGCAAAAGATGAACATTCGCCACTGTTACGTCCGGGTAATAAACCTCCGTCATCGCGCCGCCTTGCAGCGTGAACCAAATTTTACTTTCCAAACTCGCGGAAGTTCCGACGCCCTGTTTACCCGCGCTCGCCCACTGCGCGTCTTTGCCGGGCGCGCCGGGCGCGAGAGTTTGCGCTTCGATTGCGAGAGAAAGAAGAATTAACCACAGATAAACACAGATGAACGCGGATAATTTTTTTGATGAAACCATAATTTATAATTGCCTCAAACCGTCGAAAATTAAACCGCGAAAATTCGTAAGGTCGCCCGTCTTGGTTAATTCTCAACGGAGCGGGCGAGGACAAGCCATCACCCCTACAAATTTTCGGCGCTAATTCTTCCTTCTAAAAATTCGATAACCGAAAGCGTCGAGCGTTAAAACCGGAAGCGCGCTGTTCGTTTTCGTTTTATTGTCATTCGGCGCGGTGAGGTTGGGTGTGATTTCATCGAAATTTCCGCTCGCTTCGACCGAGCCGAAAAACGGCGCGCTCGTCATATTTATCGCCACGAGAATTTCTTCGTTTCCCGATTTGCGCGTGAAAGTTAAAATTCTCGCTTCATCGGAATTTTTGAGCCACGTCAAATCGCCGCGCCGAAGCGCGACGGAATTTTTCCGCAGTTCAATCATCCATTGATAAAAAACCGGAAATTCCTTGCGGCGTTCGCTGATTTGCCAGAAAACCGGCAGCTTTTCAAACAGCGCGGGCGCGCCCGATTCGGTCGTGTCGCCAACTTCCATTCCGTTATAAAACATCGGCACGCCGTCGAGCGTGAAAACGAACGCCTGCGCCGCGAGCGCGCCTTTTTCGCCGAATCGCGCAATCGCGCGGCGTTCGTCGTGATTGTCGGAAAAGCGCATCCGCAGCGCGCCTTTCGGCATTTTCGCACGGTCGGCTTCCCAGGTTTTACGAATTTCGTAAGCCGGTAAATTGCCGTGCAGAACTTTATCGAGAGTCGAATGATTAGCCCACGAATAATCGAGATTAAAGGCTTTGACGAGCAAATCCGGCGATTCCCATTCGGCGAGCCAGATTGTATCGGGTTTGATTTTATCGACTTCCGCCCGCGCCGTTTCCCAGAAATCGGTCGGAACGAATCCGGCGACATCCATCCGAAAACCGTCCAAATCGTAATCACGAATCCAGAATTTAAGCATCTCGATGATGTATTTTCTGAGTTCGGGATTATCGTAATTCAAATCCGCCACGTCCGCCCAATCCGCCACCGGCGGAATGATTTCGCCCTTATCGTTTTTTGTGTAATACGCTTTGTTTTTCATCATCACGCTGTCCCAAGCCGTGTGATTCGCCACAATGTCGATGATGACTTTCATATCGCGCTGGTGCGCTTCAGTGATGAGTTTCTGTAAATCCGCTTTCGTGCCGTAATCGGGATTTATCTGGTAATAATCTTTAACGGCGTAAGGCGAGCCGATTGTTCCTTTCGCTTTTTCCCTGCCAATCGGATGAATTGGCATCAGCCACAAAATCGTTACGCCCAATTTTTGCAGCCTGTCCAAATCCGCCGTAATTGCGTTAAAATCGCCTTTGTTTGAATATTGGCGCGGAAAGATTTCATAAATCACCGCGTCTTTCACCCAATCCGGCGACGTTCGAGCGTTTTCTTTCGAGAAATCGCGCGTCGGCTGCTGGGCGAAAACAAAACTCGAAAGTAAAAGCGTAACGACTATAATTTTAGTGATGATTTTGTATGACATAGTTTTTCACTGATAAAAATTTAGATTTTAATGTCCCGCGCCGCCGGCGAATTCGCTTTCGCCGATTCTGTTTGCGCCGACATCTCTGACAAGCAAAACGCTCGCCGCCGCAATCAAAAGACTGATTCCGCCGAGCAATACCGCGTTGAGCGGATTGTCGCCAAGCACGGATTTATAAATCTGCGGCGCAATCAGCGATTGGGCGATTTGCGGAATGACGATGAAAAGATTGAAAACGCCCATATAAACGCCCATTCGTTCGGGGCGAATCGCACCCGCCAGGATGACATACGGCATCGAAAGAATCGAAGCCCAGGCGATGCCGACGCCCGCCATTCCGAGCCAGAGAAAATACGGATTCGCCGCGAAATAAGTGGAAAGCAAACCCAAACCGCCCAAGGTTAAGCCAACAATGTGAACGCCTTTCCTGCCGATGGCGTTTGCCAGCGGCGGAATGCCGAACGCGACGAGAAAACAGACGAAGTTATAAACGGCGAAACAGACGCCGCCCCATTCGGTTCCCTGTCTGAAAAGCGGCGAAGCGTCGTCAGCCGCGCCGAACACGTGCCGCGCCACGGTCAAACCGTAGTATTGCCACATAAACGGCAGCGCGAACCAGGTGAAAAACTGCACGACGGCGAGCTGCTTCATCGTCGTCGGCATATCGCGGACGGCATCGCCGATTTCCCGGAAAATGTTGGAAACGACATTTCCCTCGTTTTGTTTACGGCGAAAC
>JALZOE010000248.1 GCA_030857325.1 Acidobacteriota bacterium | reverse complement strand
TTTAACCAATCTCTCGCCGTATCTTTCGGCGCACGTTTATTGCCGTCAACTTCATAATTAAGATGGCGCATTTCTTCGGTTGAGATTGCATCGCGCAACTTTTCAAATGTTTCATTCAACGAATCCAAACTCTGCCGTCGGGCAATAAACACGGCTTGATACGGCGGAAAATAGCGTTTGTCGTCGGCGAGTTGGAAAAGGTCGAGCGTCGAAATCAAACCGTCCGTCGAATTTCCCGCAATCAAATCAACTTGTTCCGCAGCAAGCGCACGATACGTTAAAGACAAATCCATCTCGCGCGGCTGTTTTGAGAAATTAAAATTATAGGCTTTCGCAAAACCCGCGTAACCGTCGGCACGCGACATAAAATCCTGCCCGAATCCGGCTTGCCAATTTTTCGCACTTGGCACGGTGTCGGAAATCGTTTTCAAATTCAATTCACGCGCAACTTTTCCGCGCACCAGAATTGCAAAATCGTTTGAAAATCCGAGTGACGGACTCAACGCGAGATTAAACTTTTCGGCGTATTCATTTTTTGTTTGATTATAAACTTCTTCTGGATTTGTAACGGGCGCGTGTTTGAGAATCGCTGTAAAAGCTGTTCCTGTATATTCAGGATAAACGTCAATTTGATTCGACAAAAGCGCGTCGTGCGCGAGATTTCCGCCGAGTTCAAATTTCCGCTCGACGGTGATTCCTTTTTTCTCTAAAATCTGCGCCAGAATCTCCGCTAAAATTATTGATTCGGTAAAATCCTTCGAGCCGACAACGATTTTTTGCCGTTCAATTTCCGAAACATTTTTTTGATTTGAAAGTTGAGATTTAAAATTTGAAATCAAACCGAAACCGAGCAGAACCGCAGCCAAAGCCGACGCGCCGATTAAAATAAATTTTCTTCTTTTCACAGAAGACGGATTTTCCGCGCGAATCGGCGCAAACAGTTTTTCAATTTGTCCGAGCGCAAAATCTGCGACGAGCGCGAGAATCGCCGAAGAAATCGCGCCCGCCAGAAGTAAATTATTGTCGTTTTGCCTTAAACCACGAAAAATATAAGTTCCGAGGCCGCCCGCGCCGACAGCCGCCGCAATCGTCGTTACGCCGACTGCAATGACAACTGCAACACGAATTCCGGTTAAAATTACGGGCAAGGCAAGCGGTAATTCGACCATTTTCAAAATCTGCCAATCGGTCATTCCCATCGCCGTCGCCGCTTCCTTAATTTTCCCGTCAACACCGGAAATTCCCGTTACGGTGTTGCGGATTACCGGCAAAAACGAGTAAAGCGTAAGCGCGATAATCGCCGTTTTCGCGCCGATGCCGCCGACGAAAGGAATCGGAATCAGCAAGCCGAACAGCGCAAGGCTCGGAATTGTCTGCATTACATTGGCAATTCCGAGAACCGGCGTTTGCAGAGATTTTTTTCGCGTCAGCAAAATGCCGAGCGGAACGCCAATCAAAACGGCAAAAGCGGTCGAAACAAAAACGAGAAAAAGATGCTCGCGCGTCAGAGCGAAAATTTCTGCCCAATTTTGTCGAAGAAATTCTAAAAAATTCATTAAGAAACTGTTTCCAAGTATTCGTGGACGAGCGACAAATCAGATTTCCGAAAATTCTCCGGCGTTTCATTCAAAACAATTCTGCCCTTATCCATCAAACAAATGCGCGTTCCCAAAACAAACGCTTCGTGCAAATCGTGCGTGACGAAAACCGCCGTTTTGTTTAATTCTTTTACCAGCCGCGCAAATTCCTTCTGTAAATTTGTCCGCGTAATTGCGTCTAACGCGCCGAAAGGTTCGTCCAATAAAAGTAAATCGGGATTTGCCGCGAGCGCACGCGCCACGCCGACTCTCTGGCGTTGACCGCCGGAAAGCTCGTGCGGGAATCTATCCGAGAATTTCTGCGGATTTAACCCGACGAGTTCAAGCAGTTCGGCTGTTCGATTTCGTTTTTTCGTTTCGTCCCAATTCTCCAATTCGGGAACAAGCGCGACGTTTCGCCGAATCGTAAAATGCGGAAAAAGTCCGGCTTCCTGCAAAACGTAACCGATGCGGCGGCGCAAATTTATTGCGTTCCAATCTTTGGTAGATTTTCCTTCGACCAGAACTTCACCGCTCGTCGGTTCGATAAGACGATTTATCAATTTCAAAGTCGTCGTTTTCCCGCAACCGGATTCGCCGAGCAAAACAAGCGTTTCACCCTTTTCGATTTGCAGATTCAGATTATCGAGAATTTTCGCCGCTCCGATTTGAAAACCGACATTGCGAAATTCGACAATTGTTTGTGGCTTCTCCGGCATTGTTTCGAGTTAATCTTATCATTCGTTATGCAGTTTTTATATAAGAAATTTCATCCACAGATGAACACAGATAAGAAAAGATAAAACAAAGACTTATTTAGAAATTAGGAGTTACGCAGTTGGGCGAGAGCCATTGTAATTACGATGCTGAGTTATAATTTCAGCTATCTCGTAAAGCTCTGTGTTTAGAGAGCTTAATGACTTTTTGAAAAATGATGATAAATTGTTCTTACGATGCTAAGGTTATTTTCAGCTATCTCGTAAGCCTATTATTATCAATAATTGCTATTTTCTCAAGTCCAACTGCGTAACTCCTATAGAAATTTGATTTGGTCTTTTTAGTTTTTGGATTTATCTGTGTTTATCTGTGGATAATTCTTCTTGTTTTTCGCGTGTCGCAGACTTTTTTTATATGATTAAAAAATGAAAAACTTCAAACCGACCAAAGAAGATTTGCGCGACGCAATCAACCGCACTGCCGAAGATTTGATTGACTACAATTTGAAAGTTTTATTCTGCGGCATCAATCCCGGAATGTGGACGGGCGCAACCGGATTTCACTTTGCCAAACCCGGAAATCGTTTTTGGAAAGCGTTGCATTTAGGCGGATTTTCCGACCGCATTTTGCATCCGTCCGAAGAACACGAGCTGCTCGAAAACGGCTGCGGCATCACAAATTTTTGCAAACGCACGACTGCCAGAGCAGACGAACTCACGACGGAGGAATATATCGAGGGCGGTAAACTTCTCGTCAAAAAGATTGAAAAATTCAAGCCGCAATTTCTCGCCGTTCTCGGCATCGGCGCATACCGGACGGCTTTTAATCAATCGAAAGTAAAACTCGGCTTGCAGGCGGAAACAATCGGCAAAACAAAAATCTGGTTGCTGCCGAATCCGAGCGGACTCAACGCGCATTACCAGATTAATGATTTAGCAAAACTTTTCAGCCAATTACACCGGCAGATACAGAGCAAATAATAAAATTTACGATTGTGAAATTTCAGCCAAAATTTTATCAATCGCCGCGAGCGTTTCGCCCGAAAGTCGAACGCCCGATGCTGCCGCGTTGTCGGCAACTTGTTCCGGCTTTGTCGCGCCAATAATCGCCGAGGAAACTCGCTCGTCGCGCAAAACCCAAGCCAGCGCAAGTTGCGCCATCGAAAGATTTTCATTTGCCGCCAACGGACGCAGTTTTTCGACAGCCGCTAAAATTTCATCAGTCATAAGGCGGTCAATAAAAACATTCATCTTATCGTTTGCCGCGCGTGAATCTTGCGGAATCGGCTGACCGGCTTTATATTTTCCGGTCAAAACGCCTTGTCCGAGCGGCGACCAGACGATTTGACCGATACCGTTATCAGCGCACGACGGAAAAATCTCCGCTTCCGGTTCACGCCACAACATCGAATACTGCGGCTGGCTCGAAACGAATTTCTCCATTCCGGTCATCTCGATTGCAGTTTTGATTTGTTCGGCGTTCCACTCGCTGAAACCGATATAACGCGCCTTGCCTTCCTGCACGACTTCCGAAAGAGCAATCATCGTTTCTTCGAGCGGCGTATTTTCGTCGTAGCGATGACATTGATATAAATCTACATAATCGGTTTTCAGCCGTTTTAGCGAATCGTTAAGCTGTTTATGAATCTGCACGCGCGACAAACCAAAATCTTCTTCGGTCATCGGAAAGAAAAGTTTCGTCGCCAAAATATAAGAATCACGCGAACGATTCTGCAAAACTTCTCCGAGAAAAGTTTCCGCCGCGCCTTTGCCGTAAATGTTAGATGTGTCAATAAAATTGATACCGACTTCAAACGCCTTTTCGACGCACGCTTCCGCCGCTTCGCGCTCAACGCCGCCAGAATATGTCAGCCACGAACCCAAACTGATTTCCGAAACCTGCAAATCGCTGTCGCCCAATTGACGATATTTCATACAAAATTTCCCCTTGTTATAAATTTATTCACGAGCCAAATCATTAAACTATAGATTATATTTTTCAGCGTCATACGCAAACGAGAGAAATCGAATTGAAGGAAATGTTGAAAAAATGACTTCGTTTGTGTATCTTCTTTGTAGAAACTTTTGGAGAAATAATATGAAAGTTCAAATTCAAAAATGGGGAAACAGTTTGGCTCTGCGGATTCCGAAATCCTTCGCGCTCGAAACTAAAATCGAACAAGGCTCGACGGTTGAAGTCGCGCTTGAAAAAGGACAAATTACGGTAAAACCCGTCAAAGATGAAATCACGCTGGAAAGTCTTTTAGCCGATATAACGGAAGAAAATTTGCACACGGAAATTGATTTCGGAAAACCCGAAGGCAAAGAGGTTTGGTGATGAAATATGCGCCCGAACGCGGCAATGCCGTTTGGCTCGACTTCAACCCGCAAAGCGGACACGAACAAGCCGGACGAAGACCGGCAATCGTCGTTTCGCCGTCAAGTTATAACCGCAAAGTCGGCTTGGCTTTGTTTTGCCCGATTACGAATCAGGCAAAAGGT
>JALZOE010000247.1 GCA_030857325.1 Acidobacteriota bacterium | reverse complement strand
GTTTGATACTCATTGTGTGTCTTACAGATAAAATTTTAGCCTTTAGCCGAAACGATTATTTTAACAATTTGAATCGGCAAAGAGCAAAGCAACCGCTTGAAATTAAACAAAAATAAAAGCCGCGAACAAACATTATTTGTTTTATTCGAGGCTTTCTTTTATTTACTAAGGTAATGTTAATTATTCAATCGTTGCCGAAATTTCGGCTGACGATGTGTCGGTTGTCCAGATTTGCGTGGTTTCAATCGCGTCTTCGCTCTTTTCATCTTCGAGCGCGAACTTTAAAACCTCGTCAATCGTTTCAACCGTGTGAATGGTTAAATCGCCGCGCACTTCTTCCGGCACGTCCGCCAAATCCTTTTCGTTGTCTTTCGATAAAATCAGTGTTTTCAAACCGAGCCGATGCGCCGCCAGCAGTTTTTCCTTGATGCCGCCGATGGGCAAAACCTTGCCGCGCAGGGTGATTTCGCCGGTCATCGCGACATTATGATGCGCGCGCCTGCCGGTCAGAGCCGAAACCATCGCCGTCGCCAGCGTAATTCCGGCGCTCGGTCCGTCCTTCGGAATCGCGCCTTCAGGAACGTGGATGTGCAAATCCTTTTTGTGAAAATCTTTCGGGTCAATGCCGATACGTTCGGCGCGCGTGCGGATACAGGTTAAAGCGGCGTGCGCCGATTCCTGCATTACCTCGCCGAGTTTTCCGGTTAATTTCACCGCGCCCCGACCTTTGACGAGCGTCGCTTCGACTTGTAGAACTTCGCCGCCGACTTCCGTCCACGCCAAGCCGTTGACCAGACCGACTTCGGATTTGCGGGCGATGTCCTGTTTGCGGAAACGAATCGTTCCCAACAGCTCGCGCACTTTTTCGGCGTCGATAACTTCCTTAAAATCGTCGGATTTATTGGACGCGACGAATTTGCGCGCTATTTTTCTCAGGCACGAACTGATTTCGCGTTCGAGATTTCTCACGCCGGCTTCGCGCGTATAATGGCGAATGACTTCCAGAACGCCGTCGTCGGTAAATTTTACTTTTTCGATGTCCAAACCGTTGCCTTCCGCTTGTTTCGGAATCAAATGGCGTTTGGCGATTTCCGCTTTTTCGCGTTCGGTGTAGCCGGACAAATTCAAAATTTCCAGACGGTCTTGCAGCGCGGGCGGAATCGTGTGCAGAACGTTCGCCGTCGCGATGAAAAACACCTGCGACAAATCGTAATCGACATCGAGATAATGGTCGCGGAACGTGTCGTTTTGTTCCGGGTCCAAAACTTCAAGCAGCGCTGCCGACGGGTCGCCGCGAAAATCCTTGCCGAGTTTATCGACTTCATCGAGGAGAATTACCGGATTTATCGTTCCGGCGCGTTTCATCAATTGGACGATTTGACCGGGCAGCGCGCCGATATACGTCCGGCGATGACCGCGAATTTCGGCTTCGTCGTGAACGCCGCCGAGCGATAAACGCACGAATTTTCTGCCCGTCGCGTTGGCAATCGATTTACCCAGAGATGTTTTTCCGACGCCCGGCGCGCCGACAAAACACAAAATCGTGCCTTTCGGATTTTTGACCAACTGGCGAACGGCGAGATATTCCAAAATACGTTCCTTGATTTTCTCTAAACCGTAATGGTCTTCGCTCAAAACGCGTTCGGCTTCATTCAAATCGTTGATTTCATCAGACGTTTCTTTCCAAGGGACATTTATCAGCCAGTCGAGATACGTGCGCGAAACGGTCGATTCGGCGGACATCGGCGGCATTGCTTCGAGCCGCGAAAATTCCTGCATCGCCTTGTCTTTGGCTTCTTCGGTCATTCCGGCTTCTTCGATTTTTTTCTTTAATTCCTCTAATTCGGCTTTGTCGTCCTTGCGCCCCAGTTCCTTGTGAATCGCCTTCATCTGCTCGTTCAGATAATATTCGCGCTGGTGTTTGTCCATCTGTTTTTTCGTGCGCGAGTGAACCGAGCGGTCAAGCTGTTTTTTGTCGATTTCGACTTCAAGAATTTCAATCAATTTCTGCAATCGTTCGGGAACGGAAAAAGTTTCGAGCAGTTGCTGTTTTTCGTTGACCGCGATACGCAGGTGCGACGACATCGCGTCGGCAATCTGCGCGGCGGAAATTCCGCGTAAACTTGCGTGCAGCGCGTCGGTGTAAGCGTCGGGCGAGGCGCGCAGAAATTGTTCGACTAAAGTGTGAATTTTTTGCAGAAAACCGTCGGTTCGATAACCGGATTCGTCAACCGAAGCGACTTTGCGGACGAGCGCGGTAAAAATGCCTTCCTCATCCTGCTCGTAACGCACCGCCATTCCGCGCTCGCGTCCTTCGACGACGACTTTTATTTGCCCGTTATCCTGTTTCTGCGCCTGAAGAATTCTGCCCAAAGTTCCGACTTTGTAAATCTGTTCGGGCTGAGGCTCGTCAATCGTCGCGTCGTGCTGTGTGGCGAGAAAAATATTGCGCTCGCCGAGCATTACCTGCTCCAGTGCTTTAACCGAACTCGGACGACCGATTTTAAAAGCGACTTTGGTAAAGGGGAAAATCACTACGTCGCGAATCGGAACCATCGGGTAACGCGTAATGTCGGCGGGCATCTGGTCTGAAAATTCTTGCATATTATTTGGTAATTTCGTTGTCTAATCTACCTCCGTAACAGGTAAACGTTTATTAGTTTCGAGATTTTAATTTTAGAACATTTAAACGGGCTTAGGCTAGTTTTGAAGCGGATTTTAACCGCAAAAAAAACGCGGACACGTTCAATATCGAATTTTTTAACTTCTACGAACCTTAACTCTTACCGTGAAATCTTCGATGAAAACGCCGCGCAATCTAAATTTCCGCCCAAATCAAATCAACGGATTCCGATTATATTTTATTTTTGTCTCATTTGTCTCAATTGAGAAAACATCATAGATTTTCCGCAAAAATTTTACTTGAATTTTTTCGCCGAAAATTTTATAATGTTGAGATTCCATAATTCAATCGTTAAGTTTCCCCGACAACCTGAATTTAATGATTTTCGGAATCCTTTCTTCAATCGCAGGTTACATATCGTTAAATTAACTTTTTTTCGGTTAATTTAACTTCGATTCTAAACATTACCGCGGGTTTAATCCCAAAGCTCGCGTTATCGAACAAAGTTAAATAGTTCGATTTCACTTTTTTTAACATCAAAAAAACCGCTCCGAAATTTTTACGAGGAATTTTCAGAAGTATGAACAGCTTTAGATTTGTCAGCCGCAATAAAACAGCGTTTTGTCTCAGCCTTCTCCTTTTTGCCGCGATGTTTTTAAGCGGTTTTACCGCCGCCCGCGCCCAAACCGGATTTGCAAAAAAGACAACGGTTAAAAAATATTCTGAAAAGAAATTCTCGAAAACAAAAAAGCCGAAAAAGAAACGGCTCAAAGCTAAACGCTCGAAAAGGAAAATTTCGCGCCTCGCGTATCGCATCCCGACTCCGCGAACCGAAGACGAATTCGAGGAAAACGCCGAAAAGCGGCAGGATTGGTTTAATTTTCAAAGAACCTATCCGTTCAGTGAAATTCCCGCCGACGCGCGAAAAAAAGCCTGGGAGAAACGACCGAAGAACGCAATGAGCGCCTACGGTCTGGAATCTGCAGTGTGGCAGCCAATCGGACCGCTTTCGACCAATTCATACTTTCCGAATAACTGGGGCTTGACGAGCGGGCGCATCAACGCGGTAGCCGTTTCGCCCGCAAATCCGCAGTTGATTTTAATCGGCGCGGCAACCGGCGGCATCTGGCGTTCGATTGACGGCGGCGCGAATTTCGCTCCGACATCGGACAATCAAGTCGATTTAGCGGTCGGCTCAATCGCTTTTGCGCCGGGCAATCCGTCAATTGTCTATGCCGGAATGGGCGATAAAGCCGGAACGAGCTATCTCGGCACGGGCGTTTTGAAATCGACGGACGGCGGACAGACGTGGGCGCGCGTGAGCAACAACACTCTGCCCGCGCCCGGAAGCATCGTTAAAATCGAAGTTGACGCCGCCGACCCGAATCGCGTTTATGTCGCTCAACACGCAGCCCGAACAGGCGCGAGTTTATTTTCCAGCGGTTTTTATATTTCAAAGGACGGCGGCGTTACCTGGACGAGAACGATGATGGGACTGCCGAGAGATTTGATTGTTCATCCGTCCCAGCCGAACACGCTCTACCTGGCAATGACGAGAGTTGACCCTTCAACCACGCCGCTCGGCACGACCGGCGGCGTTTTTAAATCAACCGACGCCGGTCAGACCTGGACACGAATTTACACGTCTCCTTTTCCTAATACGTCCAACATTAAAATTGCCGCCACGCCCGCCGCCGTGCAGAATCTTTATGTTTTAGTCGGCAGCGGCTCGACCGTGCGGGTTGAAACCAGCATTGACGAAGGAGCGAATTGGACAAACCGCGCCTCGGCTTTCGACACCGGACAATTTAACTACAACTGTTATCTATTCGTTCATCCGACAAATCCGAATACGATTTTTGTCGGAACGCGCGATTTGTGGCGAAGCACCGACGGCGGCGTTACCTACGACAACGTAACCAATAACTTTTCCGTCAGCGGTAATTATTCGCCGAATGCCGCCAAATCACATCCCGACCAGCATCATTTTTATATCTCGCCGACCGACCCGAATTTAGTTTATATTGCCAACGACGGCGGCATCTGGCGTTCGACCGACGGCTTAAACACTTTACAATCGCTGAACAAAACGCTGAATTTAACGATGTTCACCAGCCTTGCGACGCATCCGACCGACGCTTCGCGCACATACGGCGGAACACAGGACAACGG